>JAAFHN010000444.1 GCA_013298415.1 Comamonadaceae bacterium | reverse complement strand
CTCGCGCTCAGCCACCGGCACGCCTGGGCCTTGGTCGCTGACGCACAAGATTGATCCCCGCCAAGATGCACTCACCTCGCCTGAGCCGCCGTAACGCTTGGCGTTTTCGAGCAGGTTGCGCACCAAGCGGCGCAGCAGTCGCGGGTCGCCCGACACGATTGCCGGCTCGCCTGTAGCGTCGTCGAGGCTCGCACCCGCTCGCCCACACTCTTCGGCCAGAAGGCCAAGCATGTCCACAGCCTCCTTGGTAGGGCTCATGGCTTGCGCGGTGTTCAGCCTCGAAGCCAGCAGGATTTCTTCGATGAGTTCGTCCAGCTCCTGGATGCTGCGCCGCATCTCGGCGTAAAGCGCTGGTGTGGGCTGGGCCTGCACCAACTCCATGCCCATGCGCAGGCGCGCAAGCGGGGAGCGCAACTCGTGCGACGCGTTGGCCAGCAGCGTTTTGTTGGCGGAGAGCAGGGCTTCGATCCGTGTGGCGGTTTCGTTGAACTGCGCGGTGAGGTAAGCCACTTCGTCTTTTCCAGCCACAGGCACGCGCGTGGCCAGATGCCCTTCGCCAAAACGCTGGACGCCGATCTTGAGCAGTTCCAATTGCTGTGTGATGCGACGGATCACGGGATACGCCCCCAAGGCCACGGCAGCACAAAGGGTGAGCACCAGCACCAAAATGCCCCAGCCTTCTCGGAAAAACTGGGTGGCGGGGCTTGGGGGCGGTAGGCGTTGCTGACGCAAGGCTGCGCGCTCTGCTGGGTCACGCGGGCCAAGGCCAGGCGGCATGAGTGGCCCAGCTTCCGCGCCGAGGCTTCCCGCGCCGGATGCCCGCGCACGTGGCCCGAACGCCACATTGATCTGGCGACCGTCGCTGAGCTGCAACTGGTATTCCCACCCGCCACCTGCTGCGCGGCGAGCTTGCCCCACGCCGGTGCCGAGCACCTCGCCGCTCGGGCTCCTCACAGTCACTTCCCGTACCGGTGGCGTGGGCGCAGGCAGATTGGCGCGGTGCTCGGCGAGCTGGCTTTCGTAGTAATGGCGAATCAAGGCGCCCACGCCCAGGGTGCTCACCAAAACCGCCACCACCACGGCGAGCCAAATGCGCAGGTACAGGCGTGTCATTCTCGTGGCCTCAGGCTGAGACCAGCTCAGTCTTGGTGCTTGGCAAACACGTAGCCCACGCCGCGCACCGTGAGGATGCGCTTGGGGTCTTTCAAATCGGCTTCGATCGCTGTGCGAATGCGGCCCATGTGCACATCGATGCTGCGGTCAAAGGCCTCCAGCTCGCGGCCTCGAACGGCCTCCATGATCTGCTCACGAGACAGCACGCGCCCGGCCCGCTCGGCCATCACGAGCAGCAGGTCGAATTGGTAGCTGGTGAGATCACACAGCACATCGCCCACTTTCACGCAGCGCGAGTCTTTGTCGATCAGCAAGCTGCCGAACCGCAGCACATTGGCTTCGCCGCCTGCATCGTTGCCTCGCCGCAAAACGGCCCGAATCCGCGCCAGCAGCTCGCGCGGCTCAAAGGGTTTGGGCATGTAGTCGTCTGCCCCCATCTCCAAGCCGATGATGCGATCCATCGGATCGCCCTTCGCCGTGAGCATCACGATCGGGAGTTTGGCCGCTGGCCCAGGCGTGGCCCGCACTTCGCGGCAAATGGCCAGGCCATCGGTATCGGGCAGCATCAGATCGAGCACAAGCAAATCGGGCAAGGCCTCGCGAAGCTGCGCAAGGCCTGTTGCGCCATCCAAACAGTGCGCGACGCCGTACCCATTGCCACGCAAATACTCAGCCACCATTTGCCCCAACCGGGCGTCATCTTCGATCAGGAGGAGCTGGTGCATGCTGAGCGGTAGTTTGGCGATTGGTTTTCGGCAATTTTAGGCAACTTTTAGCCCTCTGTCCCGGTATTTGTTATACACATTGCTGCGATATTTGTAGCAGTCGGTCAGTGCTGATCCGAACGCGTCAGCGCATCATCCCTGGGCCTTGCATGCGGCCCATGCCTGGCTTGCGACTGCCAAGCTTGGCGCGCTGCTCTGCGGTGAGCGAGCCCAGCGCATCCAGCATGCCAGCGAGCCGACGTTGACCCATGGCATCGCGCAGTTTCAGCTGATCTTGGCGCAGCTTTTCCAAGCCTGCGCGGTCGATGCTGGCGGCAAACATCATGGCGCGGCCCTTCTCGCGGCTTGCTTTGGCTTGCTCACGCAGGGGCGCCATGTCTTTAAAAGTCGCCTTGGCGATGCCCATGATCTTGCTGCGCTGCTCGGGCGTGGCTTCCACCGCATCGAGCATGTGCGAGGTGCGCCGCTCCAGCATCCGCTCTTGCATGGCGGGATCTTGCATCATGCGCCCCCGCATGCCATGCCCCATCTCGCCCTGCCCCATGCCACCGTGGCCGCCCATCATGCCGCGATGGCCGCCCGGCCCGCCCATGCCGCCTGGCTGTGAACCAGGCGCACGACCAGCTTCGGGCGCAGCTTGCGCCCAAGACTGCGACGCAATCGTGCTGAGCGCCATCGCTGCGCCCAAGCTGCCCAGCAAGCGGCGTGAAGCCCGCGAGGGGGAAGAAGCACCGTGTTCGGCGCTGTGAGTGGATTTGGCATCGGACATGAGGTGCTCCAGGAAAATCAAAGTGATCGCAGTGTGTGCCGAAGTTGCTTCGCTGCTTTTGCTCGCCCGTAAAGTTTGGTAAAAGCGGCAGGGCAGACGCGGCGACACAGGCGGTAAGAGTCGCTGAGAGGCGCTGAGTTTGCGCAGACATCGGGGATAGAGGATGAAGTTTTTCCACACCATTGGGCAAGCTGCTGAGCGCTGGCCACAGCGCATCGCGCTCCTGGGCGCGAGCCAAGCGCTGAGCTACGAAGCGCTGATGGCGCACGCGGCGGCGGCAGCTGGTTGGCTTGACAGGCGCGGCATTCGGCCTGGCGACCGCGTCGCAAGCCTCAGCTACAACCAAGTCGACTGTGTGGTCCTCATGCTGGCCTTGACGGGCTTGGGCGCGATTTGGGTGCCGCTGAACTGGCGCCTGGCCTCAGCGGAATTGCGGCAACTGCTGGCCGATTGCACGCCCAACTTGCTGCTGAGCGACAAGGCTTGGCAGCAAGCGGCGGAGTCCGCAGCCCAATCCGCTGGC
>JAAFHN010000325.1 GCA_013298415.1 Comamonadaceae bacterium | reverse complement strand
AGGTGTGAAGTTTTCCAACGGCACGGCCTTTGACGCGGGCATCGTGAAAGCGAGCTACGAGCGCGCGGCCGACGACAAATCCACCAACAAAGACAAGCGCAACTTCCAAAACATGCAAACCGTGGGCGTGATTGACCCGCACACGGTGGTGGTGGTGTTGAAATCGATTGAGCCGGATTTTTTGTTCCTGATGGGCCAAGCCACCGCCATCATGGTGGACCCGAAAACCACTGCCACCAACCCCACCCAGCCGATTGGCACTGGCCCCTACGTGCTCGGCAACTGGGCCAAAGGCTCAGCCATCACGCTGACCGCCAGCCCCACGCACCGCAGCGCACCCAAGATCAAGCGCGTGCAGTTTCGCTTCATCTCTGATCCCGCAGCCCAAGTGGCCTCGCTGCTCTCAGGCGATGTGGATGCCTTCCCACGCGTGGCAGCGGCCCGCAGCTTGGCGCAGTTTCAGAAGAACCCCAAATTCCAAGTGGTGATCTCCGGCAGCCGCGCCAAAACGATTTTGGCCATGAACAACAAGCGCAAACCGCTGGACGACATCCGCGTGCGCCGCGCGATTGCCGCGGCCATCGACCGCAAAGCCGTGATCCAAGGCGCTGGCGACGGCTTTGGCGCGCCGATTGGCAGCCACTATGTGCCAGGCGCGTTCGGCTATGTGGACACCACCGCCGTCAACGCGTTTGACCTTGAAAAAGGCAAGCGATTGCTGGCTGAGGCGGGCATCAAGACCCCGCTAGAACTCAAAATCACCCTGCCCCCGCCGCCCTACGCACGCCAAGGCGGCGAAGTGATCGCGGCCCAGCTGGCCAAGATCGGCATCACCGCCAAGCTGGAGAACGTGGAATGGGCCCAATGGCTCAAGGGCACGTATGGCGACAAAAACTACGACATGACCATCATCAGCCACGTGGAGCCCTTCGATTTGGGCAATTTCGCCAAGCCAGGCTACTACTGGAACTACGAAAGCCCCAAGTTCAACGATGTGTTCAAGCGCGTGACCGAAGCACCGAATGCAACTGAGCGTGCGAAAGCGTTGGGCGAAGCCCAGCGCCTGATCGCGCAAGACAGCCCGCACGCCTTCCTGTACCAACCGCAATGGATCACGGTTGCCAACAGCAAGCTCAAAGGCCTGTGGAAAGACATGCCGATTTTTGCGAACGACTTGGGCGCGCTGAGCTGGGATTAAGCCGCCTGCACGCTCTGCCAGACCGCGTTTCATGCAAAGGGAAGCCCGCTGGGCTTCCTTTTGTTCTTTTTTTGAGCGATTTTGCCCACTTGTCCACTCAAAATAAGCATCTGATGCTACCTTTTTTGAAGTAAACCGAAGCGGCTCGTGCTTCGCGCTATGCAATTCGTCGCATCGCACTTGTCCAGCACGGGAACCTTGAGCACCATTCAAGCTCAACCTTGTTGCGCCTGCCGCGCCACTCGCTGCGCGGCCAAGGCGGATTGCTAAAACCAATTCCAACATCGCCCATGCCCTTTCGCTTCCAACGCAGCGCCCTTGCTGCTGCACTCGCCACAGCGCTCTTGGCTCATGCAACAGCGGCCACCGCCCAAGTTGCCCCCCAGCCCGCAGCCAACAGCGCCGCCGAACCCGCACCGATGCGCGCCATCAAACTCGCAGCGGGCGAAAAAATCGCAATGGATGGCACGCTGTCTTCTCCCGCCTGGCAGCGCGCGCCGGTGTTCAATCAATTCGTTGAAAACCAGCCCAATCCCGGCGCGAAATCGCGCTTCGAGACCCGGGTGCAAGTGGTCTATGACGAGCAAGCGCTCTACTTCGGCATCACGGCGCTCGACCCCAAGCCCGAAGCCCTGCGCGCGGTGCCCGTGCGGCACGACCAGGTGTTTCGCACCCAAGACTTTGTGGTGGTGTACGTGGATGCGATTGGCCTCAAAAAATCCACGCAGTTTTTTCGCGCGAATGCCCTCGGCGTCACCGGCGACGGCCTCTACACCGCTGACAACGACAACGAAGACTTCTCACCCGACTACGACCACGATGTGGCCGCACAGCGCAATGCGCAGGGCTACACCGCCGTGATCCGCATCCCCTACTCAGCGCTCCGTTTTGACCCAGCCAGCACGCGACCCTGGCGCGTGATGGTGGGCCGCCGCATTCCACGCGAGCAAGTGGTGCTGGATTTGAGCGTGCCGCTCACCCGGCAAGACCCGAATTTCATCGCCAAGCTGCAAGTGCTGGAAGGCTTTGAGCCACCGAAGGCACAAGCCTTTTGGCAACTGCGCCCCACCATCACGGCCCGCAGCACGCGTGAAGACGACGGCTTTGCCACCACCACGGAAAACAAGCTGAAACTCTCGCTAGATGCCAAGGTGCAGCCCAATGCGCAGTGGGTGCTGGATGCCACCGTGAACCCTGATTTTTCGCAGGTGGCGCTCGACGTGCCGCAGCTCTCGCGCAACAACCGCTTCGCGCTCTTTCAGCAAGAAAAGCGCCCGGTGTTTTTGGAGTCGCGAGATCTCATCAACACGAGCACAGATTCGATCTACACCCGCGCGATCCACGATCCCCGCTGGGTAGGCCGCGCGAGCTACCGCAGCGCTGATGCGAGCGGCACAGCCATTGCCACTTCCGACAAAGGCGGCGGCTTGGTGCTGATCCCTGGTGCGTATGGCAACGGGGCCAGCTTGTCGCCTGCCAACCGCACCTTGCTCACGCGCTGGAAGCTGGATGCAGCAGGCCACACCTACGGCCTGGTTGCGAGCAGCAGGCAGTACGACGGCGCTGGCAGCAACACGCATCTGGGCGTGGATTGGCAGCAAGATCTGCCCGAGTTTGGCCTGGGCACGGGCTGGCGCACGCAGGGGCAGCTGGCCACCTCTGACACCAGCGCGCTGCAAAAGGCCAGCGGCAAACTCGCCGAGCAAAGCAGCCAGCGCGGCCAACGCCTGTGGGCCAAGCTGGATCGGCGGGGCGAAGGATGGGAAGCCAATGTGGCCGTGGACCGCATCAGCTCGGCCTACCGCAACGACGCGGGCTTCGTGAGCCAAAACGGCATCTTGGAATTCAACGGCGAGTACAAGCGCAAGTACAGCCAAGTCACGCTCGGCGGCAGCAAATTCCAAGACATCCACGCCTACGTGGTGGGCAAGCATGTGCGCGATGCGACGGGTGGGCCGAATCAAGGCGACACTATCCAGGCCTACATCACGCCCGGCTTGTGGTTTCAGGGTGATCGGAGCGAATTCAGCGCCGAGCTGCGCGCAATCTCACTCACCCGCAGTGGCCCCGCCGCGCCCTTGATGCATGAGAAATACCTGCACTTTTGGGGCAACACGCAATTCAGCGCGCAGTTTCCGCTGGTGGAAGGCTATGCAGACATCGGGCAACTGGCCGACTACGCGAGTGACCGCACCCGCCAAGCCGTTCGCTGGGGCGCATTCGCCCGCACACGCCTGCACGAGCGCTTAGAGCTTGAGCCCAAAATCGACCAACTGCGATTTGCCTCAGGGCCAACCGGAGGCGCACTCACCGAGACGGCAGCGCGCGTGCTCGGCATCTACCACCTGCAAGCCCGCCACAGCCTGCGCCTGATCCTGCAAGCCAGCCACTACCGGCGCGAAGCGGATGCGAAAGCCGGCCTCACAGCCGACAGCGGCAGAAGCGGCGCCCAAAGCCTCACCTACATCTGGCGCCACAACAACGCCCAAGCTCTCTACGTGGGCGCGCAGCGCGGCTCCGCGGGCGCCCTAGGCGCTCGCAAAACGCAAGGCAGCGAAGCGTTTGTGAAGTATCAGTTTGAGGTTTGAAGCCGGTGACTTGGTAGTTGTTTAAACATTTGTATAGACACCCATGTGGCGCGCATTTAAACTCCGCGCAGTGAATCGATACGGAGCGGCAAATGCAAGCAGCAGTGAAAGTCAAAACCTGGGGCAACGGCTTGGGCGTTCGGCTCACGGCCCAGATCGCGCGGGCTGCTTCCTTGCAGGCTGAAAGTCTGGTCAACGTTCGGGTGGAGAACGACCGCA
>JAAFHN010000653.1 GCA_013298415.1 Comamonadaceae bacterium | reverse complement strand
GTGCTTTGATCGGCGTACCGTCGCAAGCATCGCGCGGCAACGGCATATAATTGAGGGCTCTGCGGTGGCTGTAGCTCAGTTGGTAGAGTCCCAGATTGTGATTCTGGTCGTCGTGGGTTCGAGTCCCATCAGCCACCCCATCTTTTCATCTGTCTGCACCAAGCCCTGCGCATTTCGCCCAGGGCTTTTTTCTTGACTTGAGGAAGCGTCATCCATGATCTTGCAAGCGAAGCGCATCGTCTTGGGCTTGTCGGGTGGCGTGGCCTGCTACAAAGCGGCAGAGCTGTGCCGCCTGCTCGTGAAAGCGGGCTCACAAGTGCAAGTTGTGATGAGCGAAGGCGCGCAGGCTTTCATCACACCCACCACCATGCAAGCGCTCAGTGGCCAGCCTGTGATCACGAGCCAGTGGGATTCGAGCCACCCCAATGCCATGCCCCACATCAACGCCACACGCGGCGCTGATTTGATCGTGGTTGCGCCCTGCAGTGCGAATTTCTTGAGCCGATTGGCTGCCGGTGCATGCGATGAAGTGCTCTCGCTCATGTGTGTGGCTCGCCCCAGCGAAACCGTTGCGCTGCTGCTCGCACCAGCGATGAATCGCGAGATGTGGAGCCACCCCGCCACTCAGCGCAACCTGCGCCAAGTGCAGGCCGACGGCGCGCAATTGCTGGGCGTGGGCACGGGCGAGCAAGCTTGTGGCGAAACCGGTGATGGCCGCATGCTGGAAGCCGCAGAAATTTTTGAGGAAATCCAGGCCGCTTTGAGCCCAAAGCTTTTGGCGGGCAAGCGCGTGTGCATCACCGCAGGGCCCACGTTTGAAGCCATCGACCCCGTGCGTGGCATCACCAACAAGTCCAGCGGAAAGATGGGCTTTGCGATGGCCAAAGCCGCACGCATGGCGGGTGCACAAGTAGACCTCATCGCTGGCCCCGTGAGCCTTGCCACGCCGCGCGGCGTGCAGCGTACCGATGTGACCAGCGCGAGGCAAATGGCCGATGCTGTGGCGGCTTGCGTTGACAGTGCCGACATCTTCATTGCCACCGCCGCCGTTGCCGATTGGCGACCTGCTGTCGAAGCCGAAGACAAAATCAAAAAAGACGGCTCGGGCCGCACCCCAGCGCTCGCCTTTACCGAGAACCCCGACATTTTGGCGAGCGTGGCGGCCAGCCCGCGCGCCAAGAGCGCCCAGCTCTACTGCGTGGGCTTTGCAGCCGAGAGCGGCAGCTTGATCGAACACGGCCGCGCCAAGCGCATGCGCAAGGGCGTGCCGATGCTGGTGGGCAACATCGGCCCCAGCACCTTCGGGCGCGATGACAACGCACTCGTCGTGTTCACCGATGCAGGCGAGCTTGAAATGCCGCGTTCAAGCAAAGATGCGCTCGCTTCTGAATTGATAGCAATGATTGCTGAAAATACCAGGACAGTGGGCTGATATTTCTACAGAAATGCCGATTCAGATGAAGCTAGACGTCAAAATCCTCGACCAGCGCCTGCGCAGCCAGCCGGAGCTGATGCCCACCTACGCCACACCGGGCAGCGCAGGGCTCGATTTGCGCGCCTGCATCGACGTGCCACTTGAACTCGCTCCCAACGCCTGGCAGCTTGTGCCCACCGGTCTTGCGATTTGGTTGCGCGACCCGAACTACGCCGCGCTCATCTTGCCGCGCAGCGGCTTGGGCCACAAACATGGCATCGTGCTCGGCAATTTGGTGGGTTTGATCGATTCCGATTACCAAGGCCAGCTGATGGTGAGCGCTTGGAACCGCTCGCCGACCGCCTACGTGTTGCAGCCTCTGGAGCGCCTGGCCCAGCTCGTGATCGTGCCGGTGGTACAGGCGCAGTTCAATGTGGTGGAGGATTTCCCGGCCACTGAACGCGGCGAGGGCGGCTACGGCTCTACCGGGCGAAAGTAGGCCGCTCGGGCCTTACTCAATGCAGATGATCGTGCGGCGCTGGCCCCAGGTCCTTGCCAAGCTTGAAAAAGCCCACGCCCATTGAGCCGATGCCCACTTCTTCCACGGTCGCGTCGCGCACGGCATGGAGCTTCATCCG
>JAAFHN010000554.1 GCA_013298415.1 Comamonadaceae bacterium | reverse complement strand
GCGCTGACCCGATGGTGGAGCCCGATGCTGCTTCTGAACGCGGGGCAGCCTCTCGCAGCTTGGCGCCGCGGCCGTCAGCCGCAGCGGAACCATTTGCGTGCGGGTAGGCCGGGGGGCTGGACGCGGCGGCAGGGGCCCCGCTGGGGGATTTTGATTTCTTTTTGGCCATGTGAAACAAAAGCTAACAGGGGATTATCGTCGCAGCCCCGCAGGTCAGAGAGTCGACAAAACCTCGTTGGTTTCGTCTGCAGAAAGCGCGGCGATCCTGCCTTGGGCCGCTCCGGGCACATGCGGCGAGAAGTTCCCTGGTCGCTGCAACAACCGAAGCATCGTCTCGAATGAACGAACCCACGCGGGCTTTTGGCAAAAAAGCGGTCTGCGCGAGCGCCCGGAGTTCAAAACACCTGCCAGCTCACCCAATAGGCAAGTGCAGCTACGAAGGCGGAGGCGGGAATTGTGAAAACCCAGGCCCAAACGATGTTGCCCGCCACGCCCCAGCGCACCGCACTCGCCCGTTGGGTGCTGCCTACGCCCACGATGGCGCCGGTGATCGTGTGCGTGGTGCTGACTGGGATTCCCAGGCCCGTTGCCAAAAAGAGTGTCATTGCGCCGCCCGTTTCGGCGCAAAAGCCACCCACAGGCTTGAGCTTGGTGATGCGCTGGCCCATGGTTTTCACAATGCGCCAGCCGCCAAACATCGTGCCGAGGCTGATCGTGACGTAGCAACAAATCACAACCCAACCGGGCAAGTGATCCTTGCTGGCTTTCATCCACTCTGGAAGGCCCGGCACGTTGGCTGCGGTCGCAGCAATCAGCAGCAACCAAATGATGCCAGCCGTCTTTTGCGCATCATTGCCACCGTGACCAAGGCTGTAGGCGCCGGCAGAAAACAATTGCAAGGTGCGAAAGTACTTGTCGACCCGGCTCGGGCTTGCGCGGCGGCAAATCCATGCCACCGCTACCATCAAGAGCGAGCCGAGCAGAAAACCGAGCGTGGGCGAGACCAGGATAAAGGTCATGACCTTCCAGATGCCCGAGGTCACCAATGCCGAAGTACCCGCTTTGGCAATCACCGCGCCCACGATGCCACCGATCAATGCGTGGCTGGAGCTGGAGGGAATGCCGTAGTACCAAGTGATGATGTTCCAAGTGATTGCGCCAACGAGCGCGCCAAACACCACGTGCATGTCCACAACACCGGGCATTGCGATCCCTTTGCCAATGGTGGCTGCCACGCCAAGTGGGAACACAAAGTAGGCGACGAAATTGAAGAACGCGGCAAAAACCACCGCTTGCCCCGGCTTAAGTACCCCAGTGGACACAACCGTCGCGATGGAGTTCGCGGCGTCGTGAAAGCCGTTCATGAAATCGAAAGCGAGTGCCAAAAGCACCAGCATCAGCACCACCCAAAGGGCGACTTGCGCGTCCATCTCGACGAGCCCCGCCGATCAGGAGTTTTCGAGGACGATGCCCTCGATCACATTGGCCACATCCTCGCAGCGGTCTGAGACTGTCTCCAACAACTCGTAGATTGCCTTGAGCTTGATGACTTCGCGCACGTCCGGCTCTTCGCGAAAGAGCTTGCTCATCGCGGCCCGCAAGATACGATCTGCGTCGCCTTCCAGCTTGTCGATTTCTTCGCAGGTCTTGAGGGCCGCTTCCGCGGTTGCAGGATCGGCCAAATCTTTGATCAGGCTGACCGCATGCGCCAGGCGCTCGCAGCACTTCACGCTCACGTCGGTTAAGCGGCGAATTTCGTCCGTCATTTGCCGCACGTCGTAGAGGTGCATGGTCTCGGCCGCGTCTTGCAGCAAATCGGCCACATCGTCCATCGTGTTGATGAGCGTGTGGATTTGCTCTCGATCAATCGGCGTGATGAAGGTTTTGTGCAGGCTGCGGTTCACATCGTGCGTCACCCGATCAGCCGCGCGCTCCGCGTTGTCCACGTCACGGTTGTAGCCCTCACGCAAAACGGGGTCGGCGTAGTGCTCAACGAGCTTGGAGAAGGCCCGAGCCGCTTCCACGATGTGGGTCGCGTGCTGGTTGAATTGCTCGAAAAAATTGCCCTCTCGGGGCAGTAACTTTGCAAAAATCATCGCGTCCTGGCTCCTGGGGCCAAGCACTGCGATTGGCACCCTTGAAAGTGTATTCGCAGGCTCACAGATTCGGATCGTCAACGTTTCGACAGCGAGCCAAGCGGTTTTCGGTGCGGAAGCGGTCTCAACGCCACTGGCGACTGAAGGCCGTGGGCGCCGGAAGGCGATGCCAACGCCTGCATGCAGCGTCAACGCGAGACCGCCGGTGTGTGGCGGCACTCGGGGGCGATTTCCTCAGTCTGCGCCTGCTGAACAGATTGAATTTCGGGGTCGAACGCATCAGCGCTTAGATCTCAAATGCGGGTTCTTCCACCTTTGTACTGGCCTGTCCGGAGGGGATCGAACCCCCGACCCACAGCTTAGAAGGCTGTTGCTCTATCCAACTGAGCTACGGACAGATGTGCTGGCCTGGGCGGGGTGCGAGATTCGCAGCGCCCAAAGGACAA
>JAAFHN010000103.1 GCA_013298415.1 Comamonadaceae bacterium | reverse complement strand
TGGCGCACCTGGAGCCACGTTGCCTTTTGCTCCACACCAGGTGCGGCCACAGGCAGTGGGAGGATGGTGAAGCCGTGCATGGCTGCGCGCTCGTTCACGATGGGCAGCAGCTCGCGGCCAAAGGGGCTGTCGTGGTAGACCACGCCGATCTTTTTGCCTTTGAGCTTGTCCCAGCCGCCTTCTTTTTTGGCGATGTGTTGCAGCACCGTGTCGCCCGCCACCCAGTAGTGGCCAATCAGCGGGAAGTTCCACTTGAAGATCCCACCATCGGCTGCATCACTGCGGCCATAGCCGGAAGTGATCAAAGGAATTTTGTCGGCGGGCACCTTTTCGGTGAGCGCGAAAGTGATGCCGGTCGAAAGCGGCTGGAACACGGTTGCACCGCCGTGCTTGCCCTTCAAGCGCTCGTAGCACTCCACGCCGCGGTCTGTGGCGTAGGCGGTTTCGCACTCTTCCACCAGCGTTTTCACGCCGTTGATGCCACCGCGCTCGTTCACTAGCTTCATGTAATCCCAGTAGCCGTTTGCAAACGGCGTGGCATTCGGCGCCACCGGCCCGGTGCGCCCGGTCAGGCTTGGAAAAAACTGCACCTTGTCTTGTGCAATGGCGGTGCCTGCAACGGCACCCAACAGACTTGCCGCAAGCGCAACGCCTGTGGCGATTTGACGGAACTTCATACGGTCTCCTAAGAAAAAAGCGAACACGCTTGCCAACAACGCTCACCAACAAAACTCAGACATCGGTGTTTGCGAGCACGCCCCGCCGATGCTGTTGAACTCACGGCGGCTGTCTGCCCACCGCCTTCGAAGCTTCAATGTGGAAACGGCCACACACGGAGCTTTTGCTTGCCCAGGCTCCAAAGCCTCGCCAAACCATGCGGCTCCACGATCAAAAACCAAACGATTAGGGCACCGAACACCATGATTTCGGTGTGCGCAATGCCCGCAGTGGAAATTTCCACGCCCACCAAGCTGCCCAGCACTGGCAAAAACTGGTTCAAAAAGATCGGCAGCACCACGATGAAGGCCGCGCCAAAAAAGCAGCCCATGATCGATCCCAAGCCACCAATGATGACCATGAAGAGCAGCTGAAAGGAGCGGTCTACCGAGAAGGCAGCGGGCTCCCAAGCGCCCAGGTTCACAAAGCCCCACATCGCCCCGGCCACACCCACGATGAAGCTCGACACAGCAAACGCGGTGAGCTTTGCGTACATCGGCCGAATGCCGATCACAGCGGCTGCCACATCCATGTCGCGGATCGCCATCCACTCGCGGCCGATGGCGCTGCGCACCAAGTTCTTCGCCAGCAAAGCAAACACGCACACCACGCCCAGGCAAAACAGGTACTTTTCCACAGGCGTATCGATGCTCCAGCCGAGCAAGGACAGGTTGGAGACATTCACCGAGCCCGATGTGGAATCGTTGGTAAACCACTTGATGCGCAGAAACGCCCAATCGCACACGAACTGCGCAGCCAAAGTGGCCACTGCCAGGTAGAGGCCGCGCACCCGCAAGCTCGGGATGCCAAACACCACGCCAACCAGCGCTGCGCAAGCGCCGCCCATCAAAATCGCAACCATCATGGGCATGCCTTCCACGCGCACGAAGGCGTTGTAGGCCATGTAAGCGCCGACTGCCATGAAGCCACCGGAGCCGAGAGAAATTTGGCCGCAGTAGCCCACCAAGATGTTCACGCCAATGGCAGCCAGCGACAAGATCAAAAACGGCACCAGGATCGCCTTGAACATGTAGTTGCTTGCAAACATCGGCACTGCGACGAATGCGAAAAGCAGCAACAGCGCGATGCCAATGCGGTCTTGCAGGATTGGAAAAATCTGTTGGTCAGCGCGGTAGGTGCTTTTGAACTGACCGTTTTCTCTGTAGAACATGCGGTGTCTCTTCTTCTTTTTTGCGACTTACACGCGGTCGATGATCTTCTCTCCAAACAAGCCTTGGGGCCTGAAGAGCAAGAACACGAGGGCCAACACGTAAGCAAACCAAATTTCAATGCCGCCACCCACCATGGGGCCGAGGTACACCTCGCTGAGCTTTTCGCCCACACCGATGATGAGCCCGCCGATGATGGCGCCGGGCACCGATGTGAGGCCGCCCAAAATCACAACTGGAAGCGCCCGCAGCGCAACCGTTGCCAGCGAAAACTGCACGCCGAGCTTGCTGCCCCAAATCATCCCGGCAACCAAGGCCACGATGCCTGCCACGCACCACACGATTACCCAAATGCGGTTAAGTGGAATGCCAATCGACTGCGCGGCTTGGTGGTCGTCTGCCACCGCCCGCAGCGCGCGGCCCGTGGTGGTTTTCTGGAAAAACAGGGCCAAGCCCGCCACAAGCGCGGCCGCGATGGCTGCCGCAATCAAATCCTCTTTGTTGATGAGCAAGCCGCCAGGAAAAGTGTCTTGAAACGCCATCAGCGGCTCTTTGGGCATGCCGATGTCGATCCGGTAGATGGCGCTGCCGAAGAGGGTTTGGCCCAGGCCATCCAGGAAGTAGGTGATCCCGAGAGTAGCCATCAGCAAAGTGGCGCCTTCTTGATTCACCAGATGCCGAAGCACCAAGCGCTCAATCACCCAAGCCACCACGAACATGATGACGGCCGCGACGGCAAAGGCCAGAATGTTTGCAAGGATCTTGCTCTCAAATCCGAGCCACTTGGGCAGCCATTCGGCAAAGCGCGCCATCGCCAAAGCGGCAAACAGCACCATCGCACCTTGCGCGAAATTGAACACGCCCGAGGCTTTGAAAATCAGCACAAAGCCAAGCGCCACCAATGCGTAGAGCATGCCCGTCATCAGGCCGCCTAGAAGTGTTTCTAAGAAAAAACCCATAGCCGCCTCAATGCTCCGTACCCAAATAAGCCTTGATCACCTCGGGATTGGCGCGCACTTCATCCGGCGTGCCATCTCCGATCTTCTTGCCGTAATCCAGCACCACCACGCGGTCTGAAATGTCCATCACCACGCCCATGTCGTGCTCGATCAAGACCACAGTGGTGCCAAACTCGTCGTTCACATCCAGCACGAAGCGGCACATGTCTTGTTTTTCTTCCAAGTTCATGCCAGCCATCGGCTCATCGAGCAGCAGCACCTGCGGCTCCATGGCCAGCGCGCGGCCCAAATCCACGCGCTTTTGCAAGCCGTAAGGCAACTGACCCACCGGTGTTTTGCGGTAAGCGTTGATCTCCAAGAAATCAATGATTTGCTCCACCTTTTCGCGGTGTTGCATTTCTTCGCGCTCGGCAGGGCCGATGCGCAGGGCCTGCAAAAAGAGATTGCTCTTGATGCGCAGGTTGCGGCCGGTCATGATGTTGTCAAGCACGCTCATGCCTTTGAACAAGGCCAAGCTTTGGAATGTGCGCGCCACACCCATTTCGGCCACTTCGCGCGAATTCATGTGCTTAAACGTCTTGCCTCGAAAGGTGATCGAGCCTTGCTGCGGTGTGTAGACGCCATTGATGCAGTTGAGCATGGATGACTTGCCTGCGCCGTTGGGCCCGATGATGGCGCGCACCTCGTGCTCGCGCACATCGAAGCTGATGTCTTGCAGCGCCTTCACGCCACCAAAGCTCAGCGAGATGTTTTGCACATCCAAAATCACTTGACCGATCGCCTTGCTCATGCGGCCGCCTTCACAGCTGGGTAGGTTTTTGCATCGCTGATCTTGATCGTGGCGCTCACTTTTCCGGAGCGCCCGTCTTCAAACTTCACAGCCGTTTCAATGAACTGCTCTTCCTTGCCCGAGTACAGGGCATCGATCAGCGGCTGGTATTTGTCGCCGATGTAGCCGCGCCGAACCTTGTTGGTGCGGGTGAGCTCACCGTCGTCGGCATCCAGCTCTTTGTGCAGCACCAAGAATCGGCTGATCTGGCTGCCCGCGAGCATGCTGTCTCGGCTCAAGTCCGCATTCACTTGCTCCACACACTCTTGGATCATCTTCAGCACTTCCGGCTTACCCGCCAAATCCGTGTAGCCCGCATAGGGCAGATTGCGGCGCTCGGCCCAGTTGCCCACGGCATCGAAGTCGATGTTCATCATCACGCAAACCTGATCGCGCTTGTCGCCAAAGGCCACGGCCTCTTTGATGAAGGGGAAAAACTTGAGCTTGTTTTCCACGTACTTGGGCGCAAACATGGCGCCGTCGTTTACGCCACCCACGATCTTGCCCACGTCTTTGGCGCGGTCGATGATTTTGAGTTGGCCGGAGTTGTCGAGGAAACCCGCATCGCCGGTGCGGTACCAGCCGTCTTCGGTTTTCACCTCTGCCGTTGCTGCCGGATTTTTGTAGTACTCGCGCAGCAAGCCAGGGCTCTTCACCAAGATCTCGCCATTGGCCTCCACCTTGATTTCCACACCCGCAATCGGCACCCCTACCGTGTCGGCCTTCACAGCGTTATCCGGCTGCAAACACACGAACACGGCAGTTTCAGTGCTGCCGTAGAGCTGCTTTAAGTTGATGCCGATGCTGCGGTAAAACGTGAAGAGATCGGGGCCAATCGCCTCGCCTGCGGTGTAGGCGGTTTTGATGCGACTCAGGCCCAGCGTGTTGCGCAAGGGGCCGTACACCATCGCGGTGCCAAGCGCGTATTGCAACTTGTCGGCAAACGAAATCGCTTGCCCATCCATGATCGCAGGCCCTACCCGCTTGGCAACATCCATGAAGTGGTGAAACACCTTGCGCTTCATGGCGCTTGCATCTTCCATGCGGATCATCACGCTCGTGAGCATGCCTTCAAACACCCGGGGCGGCGCGAAGTAGTAAGTGGGGCCAACTTCCTTCAGATCGATGGTGACGGTGGTGCTGTCTTCTGGGCAATTCACCACGTAGCCGCAGGCGAGCCACTGAGCGTAAGAAAAGATGTTTTGGCCGATCCATGCGGGCGGCAGGTAGGCCAGCACTTCTTCGTTGGCGCTCAATTTGTCGAAATCAGCGCCCGCTTTGGCGCGATCCAAAAGACTGCGGTGCGTGTGCACCACGCCCTTGGGGTTGCCCGTGGTGCCGCTGGTGAAAAACATGGCAGCCACGTCGTCGGCGGCACCTTTGGCGATCATTGCCTTCACGTCCAGCGGCGACGCCTGCGCCGCTTCCAAAAGCGAATCCACGCTGGCCAGGCCCTCTTCGCTGTACTTGCGCAAGCCCTTGGGGTCGTCAAAGTAAATGTGCGAGATGCCTGGACAGGCTTCACGCAGTTCGAGCAGCTTGTCCACTTGCTCTTGGTCTTCCACCACCGCAAAGCGCACTTCGGCGTTGTTGATCGGGAAGATGTACTCGGTGCCCACGGCGTCTTGGTAGAGCGGCACGGGAATCGCGCCAATGGCTTGCGCGGCGAGCATCGTGGCATACAGGCGCGGGCGGTTTGAGCCGATCACGACCACATGCTCGCCCTGCTTCAGCCCCGCGCTGTGCAGGCCAGCAGCAATGCCGAGCGTGAGCTCTGAAAGCGCCTGCCAGGTGAGTGTTTGCCAAATGCCCAAATTCTTCTCACGCATGGCGGGCGCATCGGGTCGCGCGGCAGCGTGCTTGAGCAGCAATTGAGGAAAGGTTGCGTCCATGAGGGTGACAATGCCTGCCGAATTGGGGTCGTGAAGGCCGCGCTTTGTCAGGAAAAGACCATTTGCGCGACAATCATTTGACGAAGCCGCATGGTACGCACCATAATTGCCGCTGAGTAGCTTCTTGAGCGACATTCAAGGTCATTTTTACCTAGGATTTACCCTAAATTACCCCAAAAAGAGCAGGGCCATGACATTCGACTACAACCCTTTGTATCGCCGAGCCCGCGCCGCGAGCGAGCAGGAATTGCAAAGCATTCCATGGCTTGAGCTGCTGAGCGATGAACATCGCATGCGCGCCGCTGCCGCGATGCGCGTGGGCGACGCCAAGCGAGGCGACTACCTCTGCCGTGTGGGCAAACCGGTCACTTACTGGTTTGGCTTGATCGATGGTTTGCTGAAAATGAGCAACGACGAAGGTGCCCCCGTCTCCATCACTTTCGCGGGCCTGGCTCCTGGCGGCTGGTTTGGCGAGGGCACGGTGCTCAAGCACGAACCCTACCGCTACAACATCCTCGCCCTGCGCGACAGCGTGGTGGCGGGCATTCCCGTGGAAAGCTTCGATTGGCTGCTCAACAACTCGATTGCGTTCAATCGCTTTGTGATGAGCCAACTGAATGAGCGCCTGGGCCAATTCATTGGCGCGCTTGAAACGGATCGGCTCACGAGCCCGGAAGACCGCGTGGCCCGCTCACTGGCTTCGCTCTTTCACCCCAAGCTCTACCCCAATGTGGGCCAAATCCTGCGGATCACGCAATCGGAGCTGGCGAACCTGGCAGGCCTCTCACGCCAGCGCGTGAACGAAGCCTTGGCCGTGCTGCAAGAAAAAGGCTGGATCCAGCTGGTTTACGGCGGCGTGCAAGTGATCGACCTCTCCAAGCTGCGCAATCCGGCTTGACAGCGGCCATCGAGACCCTCGTTGGCCGCTCGTTGGCCGCTGGTTGGCCACCCGTTCGCCACTCTTGGGCGTTCCTCAGGCCTTTTTGCCGAAACATCGCCTGATTAGGACCATGCCTCAGATAGAAACCCGTTCGCCCTGAGCTTGGTCGAAGGGCATCGCCAGGGGCTTCGATAGGCTCAGCCCGAACGGACGGGTTGGCGCATCTGAGGCATGGTCCTAATCAGGAAATATCGCCTCACTGTCGAGGTACTTTCATCATGTGACGCTACATTTTTGGTAGCGTTACATGTTTCGCCGATACTGGCCGCCTACGGCAAAGAGGGCATCGGTGATTTGGCCGAGTGAGCACACGCGCACGGCTTGCATCAGCACATCGAACACGTTGGCGTTTTGAATCACGGCATCTTGCAGGCGCTTGAGCATGGGGCCAGATTCCGCCGCGTGGCGGGCTTGGAAATCGGCCAAGCGCTTCAGTTGCGATTGCTTTTCCTCGTCGGTTGAACGCGCGAGTTCCAAGCTTTGCGGCACCGGGTCGCCATTGGGGTTGCGGAAGGTGTTCACGCCAATGATGGGCAGCTCTCCCGTGTGCTTCACCATTTCGTAGGCCATGGATTCGTCTTGAATCTTGCCGCGCTGGTAGCCGGTTTCCATCGCGCCCAGCACGCCGCCGCGCTCAGAGATGCGCTCAAATTCACTGAGCACTGCCTCTTCTACGAGTTCGGTGATCTCATCGATCACGAACGCGCCTTGGTTGGGGTTTTCGTTTTTGGCCAAGCCCCATTCGCGGTTGATGATGAGCTGGATGGCCATTGCGCGGCGCACGCTTTCTTCGGTGGGCGTGGTGATGGCTTCGTCATAGGCATTGGTGTGAAGGCTGTTGCAGTTGTCGTAAATCGCGATCAGGGCTTGCAGCGTGGTGCGGATGTCGTTGAAGGCAATTTCTTGCGCATGCAGGCTGCGGCCCGAGGTTTGCACGTGGTATTTGAGCTTTTGGCTGCGCTCGTTGGCACCATATTTGTCGCGCATCGCAACGGCCCAAATGCGCCGCGCAACCCGGCCGAGCACGGTGTATTCCGGGTCCATGCCGTTTGAGAAGAAGAAGCTCAGATTCGGCGCGAAATCATCGATGTGCATGCCGCGTGCCAAGTAGGCTTCAACGAACGTGAAGCCATTGGAAAGCGTGAAGGCGAGCTGCGAAATCGGGTTGGCCCCGGCTTCAGCGATGTGGTAGCCGCTGATCGAGACACTGTAGAAATTGCGCACGCGATGGTGAACAAAGTACTCGGCGATGTCGCCCATCACCTTGAGGCTGAACTCGGTCGAGAAGATGCAGGTGTTTTGGCCTTGGTCTTCTTTCAAAATGTCGGCCTGTACCGTGCCACGCACGTTTTCGAGCGCCCATTCGCGGATTTTTTGGCTTTCTGTGTCGGT
>JAAFHN010000071.1 GCA_013298415.1 Comamonadaceae bacterium | reverse complement strand
TACGTGCTGGCCGCTTACATGCTCTACAAGGGCCTCTTTGCATGAAGCCGGGGTTGGTCAAAGCTGGCGTGATGGGCTGGCCGGTGGCGCATTCACGCTCGCCCCTGATTCACAACCACTGGCTCAACGAGCACGGCATCGCTGGCACCTACGAGCTGATGCCCACGCCGTTGGATGAGCTTGAAGGCGCAGTGCAGGGCTTGCGCGCTGCGGGGTTTTCGGGCTGCAACCTCACCATTCCGCACAAAGTGGCCGTGCTGCCGATGCTGGATTCACTCACACCCGCCGCGAAAGCGATGGGTGCGGCCAACGTGATCGCGGTGCAGCCCGATGGCAGCTTGCTCGGCCACAACACCGATGCCTTTGGCTACATCCAGAACCTGCACGAAACCGCGCCCACTTGGCAGCCTGGGCGTGGCGCGGCTCTCGTACTGGGCGCGGGCGGCGCAGCTCGGGCCGTGGCCTACGCGCTTGCGCAGGCGGGTGTGCCCGAGCTTTTGATTGCCAACCGCAGCCTCGATAAAGCGCAAGAACTCGCGCAAGCAATTGGCAGCGCGTTCGCCCCAACCGTGTGCGCAGCTGTTGCCTGGGACGAGCGCGCCAGACCTGAGCTGCTGCAGCGATGCGCGTTGCTCGTGAACACCACCGAACTCGGCATGCAAGGCAAAGCCGCGCTCGAGATGCCGCTGGCCGACTTGCCCGGTCACGCGGTGGTGAGCGACATCGTCTACGCCCCCCTTGTCACGCCGCTGCTGCGAGCTGCGAATGCGCAAGGACTGGCAACGAGTGACGGCCTAGGCATGCTGCTCTACCAAGCGCAAGCGGCTTTCAAGCTGTGGTTTGGCGTAGAGCCCGCTGTCACGGCCGAGTTGCGGGCGAAAGTGGTGGCGAGTTTTGCGGCTTAGAGCCCGCGTGGATCGGTGTTAAGCAGCCGCTCGACCACGTCGCGCAGCAAGGCCTGTAGCGGCGCAAATCCTGCGTTTAGCTCCAAGGTGGCCTCATCCATGTAGAGCTTGCGGTTGATCTCGATTTGGATGCTGTGGCGGTTTTGTGTCGGATTGCCGTAGCGCCTCACTAACTCAACACCTTTGTAGGGATGATTGACCGCAACGCTCGCACCGATTTTGCCAAAGGCCTCAGCGATGCAGGCCATGAGCGCGGGGCTTGAAGTGGTGTTGTCTCGGTTGCCGAGCACGAAATCGGCGTGCAGCTCACCTGGAAAGTCGGTCGCATGACTTGCGGCCACGGCCGGCATGCTGTGGCAATTGAGGTGAATGCTGTAGCCGTGGCGAGCATGTGCTGCCTCAATCGCCGCCCCCAAGGCCGTGTGATAAGGCCGCCAGCACCGGTCGATCCGCGCTTGCACCTCGGTTGCGCTCAGCAAGCGGTCGTAGATGGGATGGCCGTCATCTGTCGTTCGCCAAATCAAGCCCTTTCCCAGCCTACGCTTGGACAGCACCGCTGGGCTGGCTTCGTCCACCTCGTGGGGCCAAACACCCTCGATCATGGCGGGATCCACCTCCGTGGTGTTGCGATTGGCATCCAAATAGCTGCGCGGAAACAACGCCTCTACCCAGGCGCAACCGAGCGCAGGGGCAAAGTTGTAGAGCCTGTCCACATGCGTGTCTTCCGCACGGCGCAAGACGGGCAGCGGGCAGATGGTGCCAAAGTCGCTCGGATAGCTCAGCCCGCTGTGGGGGAGTCAAGAACTAACGGAGTGGTGCCCGGTTGGGAGATGAACAAGGACTGCGAAGTCATCAAAGGGGCGATCAATCCAGAGTAATTTTGGCGAACTGGGCGATGCGTCGCATCTTGTCTATTTCTTTGGCGATCTGCGCCCCAAACTCTCCTGGCGTGCTCCCTGTGGCGAACAAGCCCTGCGCACGCAGCTTCTCACGCAACACCGGGTCTTTCAAGGTCGTGGCCACGGCTTGCTGAATCCGATCCACCACCGCAGCGGGAGTTGCCTTGGGCGCAACGAGGCCAAACCACGATGGATCATTGTTGGTAAACAGAGATTTCTCAGCGAAGGTCGGCACGTCCTTGAGCGCCTCAGGCCTCTGCGGCCAAGACACGGCAAGGGCTTTTAGGCGGCCGGATTGAATGTGCGCCAGCGAAGATGCCACTTGGTCAAAGTAGACCTGCACTTGGCCGCCCAACAAATCTGTGACCGCCGGCGCTGCGCCTCGGTAAGGAATGTGGATCATGAAGGTGTTGGTCGTGCTTTTGAACAACTCGGCCCACATATGACCAATCGTGCCGTTGCCAGCGGAGGCCACAGTCACACGCCCCGGGTTGGCCTTGAGGTACTTGACAAACTGGTCAAAATTCTCGGCGGGCAACTTTGGGTTGACGACCAGAACGCCAGGGGCCTTGACCAGTTCGCTCACCGGCGCGAAGTCTTTGATGGGGTCATAGGACAGTTTTTGGTAAACGGCCGGGTTGACACCGTGTGTAGATAAAGTTGCCAAGCCCAGGGTCATGCCGTCCGGCGACGCCCGAGACACTTCTGTCATACCGATGGAGCCGCCAGCGCCTGCCTTGTTGTCCACGATCACAGTGAGCCCCAAGGTGCGCGACAGCGGCTCTTGCAGAGCCCGGGCCGTGATGTCGGTCGCCCCGCCTGCGGGGAAAGGCACCACCAGGCGAAGCGTGCGCCCCTGTGCGAACGAGGCCGGGGCACTGCAAGCTGCCGCCGACCCCGCAACACCAGCGGCAACGCGGAAAATAATATGCCTTCTGTTCATGAAATACTCCAAAAAAACAGTCGAAAACGAGGCGAACTGCAAGAATGCGCCGTAAAGACGCCAATTTCAAGCGATTTCCATTCGGTTAATCATTCTTAAATGGAATATTAATTACCCTCTCGGATAGACTCAACATGAGAGCCATGCACCCCCCCATCCACCTGCTGCGTGCCTTGGTGTTTACCGTGCGACACGAGGGCATCTCGCGAGCGGCTGATGCCTTGCACCTCACCCAAAGCGCGGTCAGCAAGCAAATCCTGGAGCTGGAGTCGATGCTGGGCGTGGCCCTTTTTGAGAGAGTGCGAAAGCGCTTGGTGCTCACACCGCTGGGCTCGCGTTACGAAGCTGCGGTACGGCCTCTCCTCGCGCAGTTGGAGGCTGCAACTCTCGACGTCATGACGAGTGTTGGTGGCGGGGGCGCCCTGCATTTGTCCTGTCTGCCCACGTTTGCAGCCAAGTGGCTCATTCCAAAGCTGCCAGAGTTTCAGCGCCTGCATCCCCAAGTTTCACTGCAGTTCGTTCCATTTACGCAGGGCTACACGTTTGATCGGACTGACTTGGATGCTGCAATTCTCTTTGGCGAGGGCATCTGGCCCTCGGCTCGTGCGGACTACCTGACAGGCCGCGAGGTGGTGCTGATCGCCCCGCCAGCACCTGCGGGAAAGCCGCACGTCGCTCGAGCATCAGAGGTTGCGGGCTGGACCCGACTGCAACACACCAGCGTACCGCACGCTTGGGCGCGCTGGTGCGAGGTGCACGGGGTGCAAGGCATTCAGACGCGCGCCGGGCCTCAGCTCGATCAGTTTCACAGCCTGATTCGTGCAGTCAACGCTGGTATGGGTCTGGCTTTGGTGCCGCGCTGTTTGGTGGCCGACGACATCAAAAGCGGCCAGGTGAGTGCGCCACTCGACGACGGATACACCGACGCTCTTGGCTACCATCTATGCTATCCCGAGTTCAAAGCCCAGCACGAGCCACTGCGCGCGTTTCGTGAGTGGCTGCTTGGGCGCGTATAGGTGGCAGGCGGATCAAAAAAACTTGGCCTGGCTCGAATCGTTTGCGGATGGATTTGATATGCCGAGGACCATGCCTCAGATGTACCAATCTCTCCGTTGGGGCTGAGTTTGTCGAAGCCCTGGGCTTGCCAATCGACAAGCCCCGGTCGAACGGGTTTTCATCTAAGGCATGATCCGAGTCGGGGATTTCAGGACACCGTTTATCCGTCGTGAGTGCTTGCCACTCTCTTTTTGGGGTTTCAAGTCCGCAGCGGCACGGCTTTGGATTCCAACAACCTTCTGAGCATCGGAATTTGAGCTTGCATCGCCGCTTTCCCAGCGTCGATGCTGCGCTGTTTGGCGGTGAAATCCGTGCTCTTCACACCCACCAAGGGCGGGCGCACGACCACATCGGCCTCGCGTAAGGCATATTGGTTGATGGTTTTGCCCATGATGGCGGTGGTTTGCAGCAGCACTTGCACCATGCCGTCGGTGGCGTTGCCCTCTGGTGGGCTGGAAATGTCCACTGCAATCACAAGCTCCGCGCCCATGGCCCGCGCTTGCGCCACAGGCACGGGGGCTACCAAGCCGCCGTCCACGTACTCGTTTGCGCCGATCTTCACCGGCAAAAACACGGTCGGCACAGCGCTTGAGGCGCGCACGGCCATGCCGGTGTCGCCGCGTTCAAACAGCGCGGGCGCGCCGGTTTTCAAGTCCGTTGCCACGATGCCGAGCCGCAGGGGCATGGTTTCGATCAGCTTGTGGCGGATGTTTGTGTTCACGTAGTTGGCAAGGGCTTCGCCGCGCAGCACGCCTCGGTTGAAGATCGGAATGGTCCAATCGGTGATTGCACCCTCTTCCATCGTGGCGGCCAACGCTTGCAGCTCTTTGCCGTTTTTGCCGCTGGCATACAGCGCGGCGACCAAGCTGCCAGCAGATGTGCCCACCACCATTTGCACAGGAATGCCCGCTTCTTCCAGCGCTTGAATCACCCCGATGTGGGCAAAGCCGCGCGCCGCGCCGCCGCCGAGTGCCAAGCCGATCACGGGCGGGCGCTTGGGCACAGGCGCAGGCGGCGCCACCACCACAGGGGCGCTGGCAGCGCCTGAAGGCACTCCCGCAACCGGCGCGGACCCCGGCTTGGTGGGTGGGTTGGCGCAGCCCACCAATGCCACCACCGCAGCAAAAGCCAGGGGTAAACCGACTCGCCGGCCAATGCAATTGAGAATGCTTCGCATTTAGGATATACTCGTTTTCATCGCGGAAAAAAGCCGCGTCATTCTTCAGATTTCACCGAGATCAGCCCACCGCCAAACGCCATGAAACTCAAATTTCTCCCTTCAGCCCTCATCGCTGCCGCCGCCTTCGTCACCCTCGCGGGGTACACCACGCCTGCGCAGGCCCAGGAAAAAGTGCTGAACCTGTATTCTGCCCGCCACTACAGCACCGATGAAGCGCTGTACAACAACTTCACCAAGGCAACGGGCATCAAGATCAACCGCGTGGACGCAGACGACGCAGGCATCTTGGCTCGCCTGAAGGCCGAAGGTGCCGCATCACCTGCCGACGTGATCTTGCTCGTGGATGCGGCACGCCTGTGGCGCGGCGAGGTGGATGGGCTTTTTGCACCCGTGAAATCCAAGGCGCTCGAAGACCTGATCCCCGCCCAATACCGCGCAAAGCCTACGCCGGAAGGCACCGCATGGTTTGGCTACTCCACCCGAGCCCGGGTGGTGGTGTACGACAAAGCCAAGGTGAAAGCCGACGATGTGGACACTTATGCCAAGCTGGCGGATCCGAGGAACAAGGGCAAAGTGTGTACCCGCAGTGGCAGCCATCCCTACAACTTGAGTCTTTTTGGTTCGGTGGTGGAGCAAACCAATCCACAAGCGGCAGAGGCGTGGCTCAAGGGCCTGGTGGACAACATGGCCCGCGCGCCGAAGGGCGGTGATACCGACCAGATTCGCGCGGTGGGGGCTGGCGAATGCCAGATCGCGATTTCCAACACTTACTACATCGCTCGCCTCATCAAGAGCGAAGCCCCTGCCGACAAAGCCCTGATGGACAAGCTCGGCATCATGTTCCCGAACCAAACGACCGGCGGCACGCACGTGAACATCGCAGGTGGCGCCATGGCGAAAAACGCGAAAAATCCAGACAACGCCGTGAAGTTTTTGGAATACCTGGCCAGCCCCGAAGCCCAAAACTACTTTGCCAACGGCAACAACGAGTGGCCCACCGCAAAAGGCGTGAATGTGAGCAATCCCGCGCTTACCGCCATGCTCGGGGGCAAAGCCAGCTTCAAGGCCGAGACGATCTCAGCATCGGTGGTGGGCATGAACCAAGTGAAGGTGCAGCAGATGCTGGATCGGGTGGGGTTCAAGTAAGCACCCACGAGTGCCGCCCACCGAAGAAAGCCTGATCGCTGCGTCGATCAGGCTTTGCAGCTCACGCGCGCCGCTTGCCCGCGCACGCTGGGCGGAAAGATCTCGCAGGTGGTCACTTTCACCTGGCGGCCTTCGGAATAGATGCGGTAGAGCGCGTTGGCCGACGATCCGGGCAACAGCTCGCCCTTGGCGTTGGTGCAGCGGGCGTCCACGGTGCCGTCGTCGTTGCGCGCGGCCCAAGTGATCTTGGCGCAGCCTGCCTTCTCCAGCGCCCGCTCGGCCACTTGCGTGGGCGAGCCATCAGGCGCAGGCCCTGTTTTGCCGCTCGCAGCGACCGATGCGGCGCTGCCAAGAAAGGCCAGTGCCGCGAGCGCGCTCAGCGCACCGGCCCAGCCAGCTTTGAGTTGAATTGCTTTCGACATGGCGGTATTTCCAGATCAAGTTGAACGAAGTACGCATGCTGCGAGCAACTGGCCTCGCGCAGTGAAGATCGCACTCAAAGAACGGCTAAAGCGACAGAAGCAGTAGGAAGATCGACAAACCAGCCGGGTCTCTTCATCTACTTGGTGCTGGACCGCACTCACGCAAATCTGGCGCTTGCTCGGATGAAGTAGATGCAAATCGACAAGGCCCTGAGCGCCTGAGCGGCTGGCGCACTGGCTTCACCAGTCGGTGTCGTCTGCGTCATTTTGCGGCTCACCGATCGGTACGAAGCGGATGCTTTTGTTCCCCCAAGCGTCGGCTGCAGACATGCGCAGCGTCAACTCCGAGCGAAAACCGCGCCAGGTGAGCTTGCGTGGATCAAACACCCCCGCCATCACACGCAACACCAGCGGCGCTTTGCCCTGCGAACTGCCCCGCTCCATCAAGCCAAGCGCGACAAGCCTTGATAAACGCACAGCCGCCTGCCTGCGGCTGGAGGCCGTGAGGATCACCAAAGCAAACAAATCCTCGCCCAATCTCACCACCGTGTCGCCCTCTTGGGCAACGGTGTTGAGCGTGCGCACGATGCGCTTGAGCCGGTCTTCTGGGCCTGACGCATCTTGATACTCAGCGGGCAGCACCCGCACCATCGCAACAACACACGCGGTCTGCCCTTTCAGCGCGGCACGGGCCGCAGCATCGCCCACGGCATCAAACTGCGAGGCAATCACGAAGCCCGTTAAAGGATCGAGCTGCGCCAAAGTACTGCTGCGCACGGAAACGGCGTGCACGTGCTTGCCGTGCAAATGCAGCGCGATCAGCAGCACCGGAATCTCGAACATCACGCCGAGCATCACGGCTTGGGTGGGCAGCCAAGCAAAGCGCACGAAGCCCATCGACGAGACCACCGTCAGCGCCGTCAACACAATCAAGGGGATGTAAGCGATCAGCCAAAAATAAGCGGCTTGGCGGCGATCTTTCAGGGCGAGCGCAACGATCACCACTGTGAGCCCCAAAATCGTTGCCACGCTCGCCATGAACAAGCCTGACATCAAGGCGATGCTTTGGATGCCGGGCGACACGACCGCGATCACGGCCGCCACGGCTATGACCACAGCGGTGATCCACCACAAGCTCGGGCTGCGATGCCGATCTAAAAACATCGAGCGGCAAAACTGCAACTGCACGATGGACGCAATGTGGGCAAAGGTGAGCGTCATGTGGTGCAGCCACTCAGGCGAATGCGGCCAGATGAGCCGCGCGCCCACGCCGTAGTGCGCGGCCACAGCCATGGAAGCCGTGAACACGTAAAGCGCATACCAGGCGTAGCGGGCATCGCGATAGCTCAGCGCAAACGCGATGCTCAGGAACAGTGCCAGCACCACGCCACCCAAAAAGATGCCGTGAAAAAGAAAATCGAGCTGCATGTCAGCCAGCGCCAGGTCGCCGCGCTGCACCCGGGGTGCCAGGCTCATGGGCCGGTCGCCGTTGATGCTCAGCAAGTAGTCGTTGGTGCCCCTGCCCGCGTTGGGCAGCACAAACTGCGGGCTTAGGCTGCGCAGGGGCCAAACCGTGTTGGGCAAGGAATCGCCTGCGGCCACCGAAAGCCAGCGGCCATCGTCACCCCGATGGTGCAGCGCGGCGCGGTCCAGGTAGGGTTTGCCAACGATCAGGTGCCAAGCATGCTGCGCGGCATCGCGGTCTGCAGCCACGCGAAACCAAAACCAGGTTTGACTGCTGGAGCCCAGCGCGTAGGTTTTGAAGCTGTCGTGGGTGTTGAAGGCGCTGGGAGGCAGGCTCAGCACTTGCTCTGGGCCAGTGTTCAGGCTGAGGCCTTCCACGACTCGGGCCGTCACCAAGCCGGGCGAGCTGGTATCCGCCGCCTGCGCCATGCGCGACAAGTCGAGCAAGGGCACATCCGGCGCAGCTTGCGCGAGCGCCATGCTGCCGAGCACGGCCAACCAGCACGCGAGCAGCAAGCGGCAGTGGCTGGCCAGCCTCAATGGCAGACCGCCGCTCAATCGGCTCCTGACACAGCGCAGGAAAACGCAAACTTCATAGCAACAGAGTCAATCAATGAATGGACAGAGCACACATTTCCGGCCATATTTGCCAAAAAGCTGACCCAGCAGCGCACGCGTCATGCGTGGCACGCGGGGTTCGGCGAGCTTACAAGCTTGTGAGGGGTCGCCAAGGGCCGTGCTCGACGGTATTTTTCGATGAAAAGCCAGCTCCGTCCAATCAAAAAGAGCATTCATTGCTATAAAACTAAATGTCCAGTACTGGCCAGTTGGCGGGTGAGCTGTCCCAGGGTTTCGGTCTGCGCCATCGCAAAGTGCCAATCCGCGATACCGCCAGCGCCGCAACACAACACCCCGCAGCCCGTTTCCCGGCAAGTGCCTGCGCCCGGCAAAGTGCAGCTCATGAACACATTCACCCCTCCCCAATCGCCGCCGATCACACCCTCGCTGCGCAAAGCGCTGCCCTGGATCTGTCTGCTCTTGGCAGCCATCGCCTTACGCATTTGGCACGGCCCCGTGCTGCAAAGCGCGGGTTTTCACGACTTTGCCGACAAGCATGATCACCTGGGCGTGCCTATGGCGGCAGACGTGCTGAGCAACCTCGGCTTTGTGCTCGCAGGCCTGATCGGCTGGCGCGCACTGGTGCGCAGGCAAGAGCGCGCGCCGCTCGCCACCGCCACGCTGCTGTCGGCCGCCGCCTTCTTTGCGGGCCTGCTGTTCACGGCCATCGGCTCGGCGCTCTACCACCTTGCCCCTGAAAACACGGGCCTTGCTGTGGATCGGTTTTGCATGACGATTGCGTTCGCGGGCATCTTGGGCTGGTTTCTGGCTGAGCAAAGCAGCACAAAACTCGCGCAAGCCGCCCTGCCCTGGATGCTGCTTGCGTTTCCAGCAACGGTGCTGGTGTGGCATGCCAGCGGCGATCTGTTTGCCTATGTGCTCGTGCAGTTCGCAGGCATGGCTTTGCTGCTGTGGCTGGCCTTTGCGAAACCAAGCATGCGCAAAGCCGGAATTGGCGTGATTGCCTGGTACGCGGCGGCAAAAGTCTGCGAGACCTTCGACCATCAGATTTACCACGCTACGATGGAACTGGTTTCCGGCCACACCTTGAAGCACCTCTTTGCCGCAGCCGCTGCGCTGCCGCTGATCCATTGGTTAAACACTACCAAATAAATAGCAACAGATGTAGCAAACATCTGGACAATGATTTAAAAAGCCTCCAAATCTGCCGCAAAATGCCTTCCGAACCCAATCCAAACGCCCCATGA
>JAAFHN010000654.1 GCA_013298415.1 Comamonadaceae bacterium | reverse complement strand
AAGAAAGCGTGCGAGCCTTCTACACCGGCTGGTACAAAGAACTCGTGACCGATTTGCCGCAGGTGAAGGACGGGCAGCTCACGCTGAATGACAAGCCGGGGTTGGGGTTGGAGTTGCTGCCGGGACTTTTGAAGCGCAAGGATGCGCTGATTCGGAGCGGGGTCTAGCGGCAATCCCGCTCATTCTGGTGCTTGATCGCCAGCACGCGCAGTTCATCGGTCTTGCGGTGGTGGCAGCGCAGACCGATGTAGCCTTTCGGGCCGAACTCCGCTGAATTTCAAAGAGGCGCGGTGCATCGGCTTGCGCGCGCCGCGACAGCACTACCCGTGGCATGCGGGCATGGGTGCGTTGCGATTGGTTTTGAGCGCTTTGGCCCAGGCTTTGGCCTCATCGAGCGTGATGTGCTGGCCAGTCGCGTTGTAGTCTGCATCGGCGGCTTCTGCCGCTTCGATGAAGCGCAGTTCTGCTTCAACTTCTTCGCTTGGCGTGAAAGCGGTCGCAGTCATGCTCCATCCTCATTTCGCAGCTGAAACCAACGCGTCACTCGGCAGTTCATCTCCCGGAATTGGTTTGCGCTCGGGCACGCGAGCAAGAAACTTGGCCAAATCTCCGGGCTTCGCGCCCTTTGACCGCTCTGCGAAAAACGCAGTGGTCTGCATGGCCGAAACCTTTTCGGCCACCGCAACGGTGATGAATTGGTTCAGCGATGCCTGATCGGCTTGGGCCAGTTCTTTGGCGTGGGCGTACAGCGAATCAGGAAGTCGGAGCGCGAATGAGCTCATGTCAGTTTCTCCATCAAATCAAGGGCTTGGGCGGGCGTGTAAATCGTCAAATCGAATCGTGGGGCGGCGTGGAAAAAGTCTTTGACATTGTGGGTGACCAAGGCATCGACCCGGCCGTTCACAGCTGCTTCAAACACCATCTCGTCGCCTGGATCTCGCAGTTGGGGCCGCCAAAAGTAGTGAAGTTGTACAGGCTCCACCCAGAGCGCCAGCGCCCGCAAAAAGCCGTCGATGTCTCGGAGGCTAAACCCATGCTTCGCTCTCATGTCATCCCGCTTCAACACGGCTTCATATTCGAGCCAAACAGCCGGTGAAGCGACGAACTTCAAGCGCCGGGTGCTGACTGCTTGGAGCAGGGCATATGACGCCCCAGACGAGCTGAGTAGCGCGGCAACGAGCACATTGGTGTCGAGAAGGACTCGATGCATGATGTTGCCGATGATATTGCGAATCGTGAATCTTGGCAGTCCAAGTCGTACCGGAAAGCTCAGTTTCGCTTTACCGCCTGGCCGCGAAAACAACCCACTGTGTACGGATACTCCAGCGTGAATCTGTAGTGGTAGGTTTTGACGAGTTGGCCATCGATCAACACTTCGCTGGTGCTGCCGTGGCAGGCGTCTAAGTCTTCGTTTTTGTAAGGGCTGCCGTCCGGCTTGTGGGGGCCGAGGATGGGGTAGCCATCCAGCATCCAGCCGACGGGTTCGTTGTGCGCGTACTTGCTGCCATCGGGCTTGGTGGCGAGGCAGGGCGACCAATCGTGGTAGTGGTATTGCCCGTTGCGCTCGGGGTGGCCGTTGCAAGAGTCTTGGATTTCGTAGGCTGGCGCATCGCGGCCCGCTAAATCGAATGCGTTGAAGATCGCCACACCGCTGAGCGCAAAGCCAATCATGCCCATCGGCACGCAGCCGGGTGTGGGCGCAGCTTGCGGTTTCGCGGGCAGGCGCAGCAGCACGGTGCGCTCAGCGATGCGGTTGGGGTTGCGGTCGTAGCCGTGTGCCCTGGAGCCTGGGCGGATGGGGAACTCACCGCTGGCATGTGTGGGCAGGTTGTTGGCCCGCACCACGCGCTCTGCTCCTTCGCGCTCTACGGTGATCGCGGCATTTGGCCAGTTCACGCTGCCTTCTACTTGCGGCTTCTCCGCCGGATACCAGTTTTTCTTGCCGTCTGGCCCGGTGCGAATCCATTCGCCGACCCGGTGCGCGCCTCCGCCGCCAGGAAAGCGTGTGTTGCACGCCATCACGTGGCCCACTTGCGGTGCGGCGC
>JAAFHN010000541.1 GCA_013298415.1 Comamonadaceae bacterium | reverse complement strand
CTGGGGTCAATGCTGCATCATCGATATGGATGGCAACCACTTTGCCAAATACCACATCCGCCGAGCCCATCGGCGGCACACCGGGGAAGCGCAAGGTATTGAGATACACACATTCAAACTGAATCGGTGAGCCTTTCACGCGTGCTGGGCGCACGAGGCGAGAGGGCAATTTCTCTAAACCTGCAATCTCAAACTCATCCACACCCGCTGGCAGTTCTTGCGCGCTCTGGTTCACTGCATGGCGCAAATCATAGGTGGCCATGTTCCAGACGAATTCACCTGTTTGCTCCGCGTTATCGACCGAATTCTTTCTGCCGCCCAAAGTATCCTGATTGGCGCTGAACATCACAATGGGCGGATTGAAGCTCACGTTTTGAAATTGGCTGTAGGGCGCAAGATTGTGCCTGCCCTGCGCATCGACCGTCGAGATCCAGCCAATCGGGCGGGGAATCACGCAAGATTTAAACGGATCGTGAGGCAGGCCGTGGGGCGTAATGCCGGGTTCAAAGTACATATGGAAACCCATCCTCAGGCCACAAGCGCTTTTTGTTGCGACGTGATCTTGTGCAGTATTTCTTGCAGCATCACCCGCTCGCCAGCGCTGAGCACGGTCAACATCGCCTGCTCGCTCTTTTGCAAAGCTTCATGCGCTTGGGTAATCAGCTTTTGACCAGCGGCCGTAAGCTGCACTTGACTGGCGCGGCCATCTGAGGCGCTTTTGCTGCGTGAGAGTAGCTTTCGGGCAGAGAGTTTGTCGAGCCAAACCGACATACTCGGCGGCGTGATGGCCAGCTCTTTGGCGAGCTGGCTGGGTGTGGTGCATTGGCCTTCGCGTACGAGCTGAAGGATGGTGTATTCCACGGGCCGAAGATCAAACTGGCTCTCGATATGGCGCGCAAACGAATCCAAGCTCACAAGATTGGCGCGGGTGAGTTGATAGCCGATGATCTGAGACAGGCTCATGCGGGTATTATTTAGTTTTACTAACTGATAGTCAAGGCATTTGCATCGTTATTCAGGGTTATTACTGATTCGATACAGACTTTATTTAATTAAATTAGCGAATCAATATTTTTCTCTCCCATGTCTGAAATTTCCACCACCCACGAAGGCGCCGTCGCGCACATCCGTATTGAACGGCCTCACAAACGCAATGCGATTTCCGACAGCGTGATCCTTGCTTTGGAAGCCGCGTTTGCTGCGCTGCCTGAAAGCTGCCGCGCTGTCGTCATCTCCGGTCAAGGCGATCATTTTTGCGCGGGCTTGGATCTGAGCGAGATCAAAGGCCGCACGAGTGTGGAAGGCTTGCACCATTCGCGGCAATGGCATCGCGTGTTTGACGCGATGGAAAAAGGCACGCGCCCGATCGTCGCGGCGATTCACGGCGCATGTGTGGGTGGAGGGATGGAGTTGGCCGCGACTTGCCATATTCGCGTGGCTGATGAGACGGCGTTTTTTGCATTTCCAGAGGGCGCGCGCGGCATTTTTGTGGGTGGCGGCGGCTCGGTGCGTGCGCCTAAGCTGATTGGCACGCATCGCATGCTCGATATGATGCTCACTGGCCGGGTGTACAAAGCGGCAGAGGCTGTGCCCGTGGGCTTTGCGCAGTATCTCGTACCCGCAGGTGGCGCTGTGGCAAAAGCGATGGAGCTGGCCACAAGGATTGCGAGCAACGCGCCGATGACGAATTACGCGCTCATTCAAGCTTTGCCCCGCATCACAGAGATTCCTGCGGATCATGGCCTGCTCATGGAATCGCTGATGGCCTCGATTGTAGAAACAGCTCCCGAGGCGCAAGCACGCGTGCAAGAGTTTTTGGATGGACGTGGCCCGAAGGTGAAGGCGAATTGAGCGATGAGTGCGTCACCAAAATTCCGCGAATTTGAGTTCGGTATTACGCGAGCCGTGAAGAGCGAGCGCGATGGCTGTGTGTATTTGCGCGCTGAGCAGGAGTTGCAAGCCTATCCAGAGCGCATGACGGATCGCCTCGTGCATTGGGCGAAAGAGCGGCCCAATCAAAGCTGCATGGCTCGCAGAAGCGCACAAGGCGAGTGGGTTCACATCACCTACGCCGAAGCTTGGCACAAGGCGCAGGCCATCGGCCAAGCTTTGCTCAACCACGGCTTGAGTGTGGACAAGCCCCTTGCCATCTTGAGCGAAAACAGCCTAGAGCACGCCCTGCTCATGCTGGGCGCGATGACGGTAGGCATTCCGTTTTGCTCCGTCTCCACCGCCTACAGCCTGATGAGCCAAGACTACGGCAAGCTGCGCCATGTGCTAGACACCATCACACCCGGTCTGGTGTACGCGAGCGATTACGCGAAGTATGGCAAAGCGATTGAAGCCACGGTTGCCAAGGACATTTCAGTCGTTGTGAACCTCCCTACCGTTCGCACTGAGCTTGTCGAAGTGCAGGAGAAGCCTTCGACAAGCTCAGGCCGAACGGATTTGATTGCCTTTCAGCAGTTACTCGAAGTAGAAATCACGCCCGCCGTGCATGCTGCGATGCAAGCGACGAATGGCGACACGATTGTGAAATTCCTGTTCACCAGCGGCTCTACCAAGCTACCCAAAGCGGTGATCAACACACAGCGCATGATCTGCGCCAATCAG
>JAAFHN010000056.1 GCA_013298415.1 Comamonadaceae bacterium | reverse complement strand
GTGGCGATGCGCGTGCGCCCCAGCGCATCGGTGAAGCTGCAGACCCCCCCCACCGATCCGCTGTGGCCTTTGAAGGTTTGCACACACTGCCCCGAATCGGCATCCCAGAGCTTGGCCGTGTTGTCAGCGCTCGCAGTGGCGATGCGCGTGCGCCCATGCGCATCGGTGAAGCTGCAAATGCCCAGCACCGAGCTGCTGTGGCCTTTGAAGGTTTGCACACACTGGCCCGAATCGGCATCCCAGAGCTTGGCCGTGTTGTCATCGCTTGCAGAGGCGATGCGCGTGCGCCCATGCGCATCGGTGAAGCTGCAAATACCCCGCACCCGGAAGCTGTGGCCTTTGAAGGTTTGCACACACTGGCCCGAATCGGCATCCCAGAGCTTGGCGGTTTTGTCATCGCTCGCAGTGGCGATGCGCGTGCGCCCATGCGCATCGGTGAAGCTGCAAATGCCCAGCACCAAGCTGCTGTGGCCTTTGAAGGTTTGCACACACTGGCCCGAATCGGCATCCCAGAGCTTGGCCGTGTTGTCACCGCTCGCACTGGCGATGCGCGTGCGCCCATGCGCATCGGTGAAGTTGCAAATGCTGCGGTGTGCGCCCGTCGCCATTGGGCGTGCCCACTGGCCGGGTAGTTTTTGGGCCGTTCTTGCCTGACCTGAGTGCCTGGTTTGCAACCCCAGCCGCTGCGCTCCGCCCCATCGAAACCCACCCATCTGGCAATCGCGAAACACGGCTTGGTTCCAGATGGTGTTTTCGTCGCAGAGCACGGATTCAAATTTGCAGCGGCGCACATGGCTGCCGCGCAGGTTGCTGCCTCGCAGGTCGAGGGGGGGGAGGCTGTGAAAGTTGAGGTCTTCCCAGAGCGATTCTTGTAAATCCAGGCCTCGGAGGTTGATGGCCCAGGGTCTGCCGCCGGAGGGGATCGGATCGAAGCCCAGATTGAAGACCACCATGTCTTGGATGTCGCTGAACATTTTGCAGGCCATCGCAATCTGCCAGGCGCTGGCGTGCAGGGCTGGTGCTGGTTTGGGCTCGTCGTCTGCGTCTCGCTCGTCTTGCATCAGCAGGCGGATCAACATCGTTGGCCTGAGCACTTGATCGCGCGCCGGAATCTGCGCCTGAGCGGTTTGCCACAGGTCTTTGAAAAAGGCGAGGGCATTGGCGTTGAGCCGTGGCTCGGCCAGCAGCGGGCGCACGAGATCCAGCGCTGCGAAGGGAGAAGCCAAGTTCATGCGCTGCGCATGATCGAGCGCGTCTACCCAGAAGCGGGCTAAGAAATACTCTTGGAATGACTTGTGGCCAAAGGCAAAGTCGCTCGCGTGCGGGCGCACGATGAAAGTGGCGGTGCGCAGATCGTCTTGCAGGGCCTGCATGTCGCGCGCGTCGTATTGGCCGGGAAAGAGCGTGTTCACCATGCCTGGCAGCCATGCGTCCAGCTGGTCGGCGCTCCAGGTTTGCGCGCCGGTTTGCCACATGGCGTGGGCGAGCGCGCCCATCAGCAGGGGCTTGTGTGCGGCGCGCAGGCGGTGCTTGTCGTGGTCGCGCTCGATCCAGCTGCCCACGCTCCAGCCGTAAAGCGTGGCGGCAGTCGCCGTTTGGCCCAGCTCGCGCATGCTACTCAAGCGCTGCAAATGCTCCATCAGCATGGCCAGCAGCACGGGGCGGCTGGCGAGTTCTTTCAGGTCGTACACCGTCTCAATCGCTTGCATCAGCTCGCTGGCCTGAGCCTTTTCCAGGCGGCGGCTGATGTAGCTTTGGATCAGCTCAGGCTCCCAGCGCTCCAGCGTGAGGCAGAGGTAGTCCTTCGCGGTGGCTCTGCCTTGCTTTCGGGCGGTGAAAAAGGCGTGCTGCGATTGCAGATCGCGAAAGTAGTGGTCGCGGCAAGTGATGATGGCCTGCGGCTGGCGTTGGTGGTTTTGAGTGGCCTGTTGTCCCATGCGTTGCTCGGGCACTTCCACCATGCGCAGGATTTGGCTCACCACTTGCTGCAACACCTGCGCGTCGGCTTTCAGCAGCTCGTCTAGCCCGTCAAATACGCCGATCAATTTGCCCGCGCGGCTGGCTTCAATGTACGGGGCCACGTCTTCAAGCCGTTGCACGCGCAGGCCTTGGCGCTTGCTGAGCACTTGCAAGAGCATTTTTTCAAGCGAAATGCCCGGCAGCTCGGGCGAGCCTGCGAGTTCGGCCAGATCGATGTAGAGCGATTCAGGTGCGGCTTCTCGGTTTGCGGGCCACTCTTCATGCTGGGCAAAGCCGTTGAGCACGCGGGAGAAGTGCTGGGCGTGCGTGGTTTTGCCCATGCCGTATTCGCCTAAGAGCAGCAAGAGCTTGGCAGATTGGCCGTCGGCGTTGGCGGCCCAGCGAAAGAGGGTGTTGAGCGCGATTTCGCTGGGGGCTTTCGGCTCTTCGCTTGGGTCGGCGGCGTTTCGATCCAAGTCGCGCATTGCCCCGCGAGGTTCATCGCCCCGCTCCATGGCATGCCTGCGCGCGGTTGGGCCGCATTCAAACATTGCAGCGCCTTCGCGCACGCCCAGCGGCTCGAAGCCATGCGTAGGAAAGTTGCGGCCCAGGTTGCGGGATTGGCGCGAGGGCGTGAGCAGGTCGTTGGGTGTTTCTACGCGGGCGGTGCTGGGCTCGATGCGGTCTCGCAGCATGTCGTCCACCGGCTTTTCAAATTGGCCTGGATCAAGCGGTTGCCTCGAGTCATCGGTGGATTCGAGCCACAGCAGCGCCGCTTGCAGCGATTCAGCGCGCTCCGCATCGGTTTTGCCCATCACCCGCGAGTGCTTGAGGCGAAACACAGGCTGCTCGCCGTCGTCTTCAGGCGGGCGGTTGGTGACTTCGGTGCCGAGCGATTTGCGGGCGGCATCTCTCGATTTGCTGGGAAAGAGCGCATCCAGCACCGCCAGCAAAGGCGCGTGGCCGGTGTCGTCCATCAGTTCGATGATCTGCGCATAGCGCTTGCCGCGCTGGCCTGCGCGGTCGGCCGGTGTGGCGCGGGCGTAGGCGTGCAAGGCCTCAGTTTTGCTGAGGACGCTGGGGCTTTTGGGTGTGCGGGTGCTGTGCTTGGGCATGGCGAGTTTGGGGCTCATTTGGCTGCGTGCTGCTGGGTTGGGCTTTTGCGTTTGGAGGTCTTGGCAGCGCTCGGGCTGCGGGGTGGATGCGCTGAAAAGCGCAGCGTCTGGCCATCGAGCTGGAGCGTTTTTGCGTGGCGGAGCGCACGATGCGCGAGCCAGTGCTTGGAGATGCAGTCCAGCACCGGAGGGATGGCTTTCACGAGGGCGTATGCCATTGCAAGCGCCAAGAGCAAGGTCAAATCGGCAGGCTCGATGCGCTCCAGGAATTGAAGCAATCGAGGCGAGAGCGACCATGTGCCGATGGTTTGCATGGTTTCATTGTGTGCTAACAATGCTAAAAAAGCAAATAAAACTTCCAAAATGGGATGGAAAGGCTGTAAAAATGATTGATTACTGGATGTGTATTCAGTTTAATGTCGCAACTTTTAGTTGTGAATAGTGCGTTTGGCGGCCGGTCTGCCTAAAATGACCTACATGAGCCCTGACCACTTTCCCCGCCCGGCGCTTGCCGCCGAGTTCGCGAACGAGATGCTCGGGCGCGTGCCGCTGTCTGACGCGCCGAATGGCCTTTTCATCTCTGGCCCCAGGCGCACGGGCAAGACGGCTTTTTTGCGCTTTGACCTGAAGCCTGAGCTGGAAAAGTGCGGCGTGCTGGTGATTTACGCAGACTTGTGGGCAGATGAGCCCAAAACGCTTTTGGATCGCCTGATACATCCGATCCGCGATGCCGTGCAAGCCAACCTAGGTGCGATCAGCAAGATGGTGAAGAGCGCGGGCCTGGACAAACTCAGCATCCCAGGTGTTGCGCAGATCGATTTGTCCAAGATCGGCAAGACGGATGGCCTCTCGCTGTATGCCACGCTGAAGATGCTGCACGACGCGACGGCTAAGCCCATTGCCTTGATCGTGGACGAAGCGCAAGAGGGATTGACGAGCGAGGAAGGCCAAAGCGCCATGCGGGCGCTGAAAAGCGCACGCGACCAGATGAAAACGCCGCAAGGCAGCAGCCTGATGCTGGTGATGGCGGGCTCGCACCGCGACAAGCTCATGCGGCTGCTCAACACCAGCGCCGCGCCGTTTTGGGGCTCAGAAGTGCGGGCATTGCAGCCCTTGGGCGACGACTTTGTGCAGCACCTGCTGAGCAAGGTGAAAGCAGGCCGGCCCGAGTGGGCGGCTGTTTCGCGCCTTCGCATGCAAGAGGCGTTTGCGCATTTTGGCCATCGGCCGCAGTTTTTTCGCAATGCGCTCATGCAGCATGCAAAAGACGCGCCCGATGCCAAAAGCTTTGAGGATGCCTTGCTCAAAGCGGCCAAGAGCCAGCAACGCGCGCAGCGGGAGGAGCACACTGAAAATTACAAGGCGCTGGAGCCGCTGCAGCAGGCCATTGTGGCGCGCATGTTGGATCTCGGCGCGGCGTTTGCGCCTTACGACGAAAGCGCGAAGAAGTTTTACGCCCATCACACGGGCGGGCCAGTGAGTACGGCCCAAGTGCAATCGGCGCTGGATGCATTGCGCAACGACGAGCGGCGCTTGATCTGGAAATCATTGCGCGGCGAATACTCGATCTACGACCAGAGCATGGTGGAGTGGCACAGCGTGCTGGTGGCCGAGGGCAACTGGCCGCCTCGTGGGTCAGGATAGTTCAAAAAGCATAGCGGTGAAGGCAATAAACATGTGGACAGTTCGGCAAAAAGCCATCAAATTGCTAACCCCACGCGCTAACAAAGCGCAGTTCGGCTGAGCAGGAACCAGGTGGACTGTTCACAATCCAAGCAGTTCGGTCTTCCCAGGAGTTTCATCATGTTCAACCGGTGGATTTCTTCAGCCTTAATTGGCGGGGCGGTGCTGCTCGGCGGCTGTGCGTCGATGCGCGAGATTGACGCGGATGTGCAGTCGTTTGCGCAGTGGTCAAAACCAGCAACTTCTGCGCCAGGTGTGGTGTCTACCGTTCGCTATCGGTTTGACCGGCTGCCTTCGCAAAACGAGCCGAACAACGCTGCGGGGCAGGCCTTGTTGGAAGCTCAGGCCAAGGCGGCGCTGGCCCGCGCAGGCTGGCAGGAATCTGCGACCGATGCCACGCATGCGGTGAGCTTGCAGTGGCGCTCGTTTGCAAGCGACGACAGCCGCCGCGTTTGGGGCGGATTTGGTTTCGGCGGGTTTGGCTGGGGCAGCTTGGGCGCAGACTATGTGGTCACGCGCGGCGGGCAGATCGTGCTGCTGCCCGCGCGGCCTGTGTCGCCCGATTGGCCGCTTTACACCCGCGAGCTGCAAGTGGCAGTGCGCGATGTCGCGTCGCAAGCGGTGGTGTTTGAATCGCGCGCCAAGTACGAATCCCGCCACTCCAGCGATCAGGCGGTGGCGGGTCTGATCGTGGATGCCGCACTCGACGGCTTTCCCAACCCGCCCGCGGGCCCCAGGCGCGTGAACCGCACCGAGGCCGTGCTTGCAGCGGCTCCAGCAAGGCCCTAAGCGTCATTTTTGGCTGATTTTTGGCAAAAATCCACCATTGTCCTAGTATTTAGGGCATCTGATGCTATATAAAACGTAGCATCAATGAAAGAACAAATAGGCCACCCAAATCGCTGCCACCACGCCTGCAAAGTCGGCAAGCAAGCCGTACTGGATGGCGTAGCGAGTCTTGACGATGCCGACCGAGCCGAAGTACAGCGCAATGATGTAAAAGGTCGTGTCACTGGAGCCTTGCAAGATGCTCACCAAGCGGCCCACGAAGCTGTCCACACCATAGGTTTTCATCGCCTCAATCATCATGGCGCGGGCTCCTGACCCGCTCACGCTTTTCATGATGGCCGTGGGCAGCGCGGGCGTGAAATCGGTGTTGAAGCCAAGCTGCCCAAACACCCACGCAAAGCCGCTCACGATCCAGCCGAGCACGCCGGAATTGCGCAGCACAGAGATGGCAACCAGCATGCCCACCAGGTAAGGAATGATGACCAGCGCGGTTTGGATGCCGCCTTTTGCGCCTTCGATGAAGGCCTCGTAGGCGTTGACCTTTTTCTTCAGCGCCAGGAGCAAAAAGGTGACGATGATGCCCAAGAGCAGCATATTGCTCGCTACTTTAGACACGGTTTGAATCTCAGCGCGGGTGAGCTGGGTGCTGAAGAACCAAACCATGCCAATCATGAAGGCGCTGATGCCGCCCAGCCAGCCGAGGATCACGCGATCCAGCAAATTGATGCGCTGCTTGATGGCCACTGCAATGAAAGCCACCAAAGTGCCCGCGTAGGTGGCAATCAGCGTGGGGATGAAGATGTCGCTCGGGTCAGTTGCGCCCAGCACCGCGCGCTGCGCCATCACGGTGATGGGTATCAAGGTGAGCCCAGCTGTTTGCAACACTAAAAACATCAGCTGCGCGTTGCTGGCCGTGTCTTTTTGCGGATTGAGCGATTGCAGGCTTTCCATCGCTTTGAGGCCGATGGGCGTGGCCGCGTTGTCCAGGCCCAAGAAATTGGCCGAGTAGTTCATCACCATCAAGCCGGTGGCTGGGTGGCCCTTGGGCACTTCGGGAAAGATGCGCGAGAAAAAGGGGCCAATCACTTTGGCCACGTAGTCAATCGCGCCAGCCTTTTCAGCGACGTTGAGCAAGCCCATCCAAAACGTCATCACGCCGGCGAGCGGCAGCGCGATGTCCATCACGGAGGCTTTGGCGCTGTCAAACGTGCCGTCGACGATCTTTTTGAAAATCTCCACATCGCCCAAAAAAAGCCATTGCGCAAACGCCGCGATGAAGCCGACCACGAAAAAGCTGATCCAAAGGTATGCGAGTGCCATAAGCGTTGCTGTTGATAGAAAAGGAATCGCCAGACCGCAGCGGATTGGCCGAATGTAGCCTGCTGCGAATGCGCTGCCGCTGCTAGCATCCCAAGATGAGCAGAATTCATGCGCAAGCAGGAAAAGCAAACCAAGCCAGTGGCCGCTATGAAGGTCTGGCGGTTTTGCCTTCTGGCTTGGCACGGGTGCGGTTGGCCTGGTTGGGCGAGCGCATCACCGAAATCGTGGTGCTCGATGCGGCTGTGTCGCTCCAGGTCGCGCAGATCGAGCCTGTGCTCGTGCCCGGCTTCATCGACAACCACGTTCACGGCGGCGCGGGCCGCGACGTGATGGACGCAGGCGACGCAGCAGCCCATGTGGCCCGAGCGCATGCGCGACACGGCACCACGGCTCTGCTGGCCACCACGCTCACTGCGCCGTTTGAAGACTTGAACGCCGCTTTTTACGGCGTGGGTGCGGCGATGAAGTCGCCTGCGCTCGGCTCAGCGGCGATCCTGGGCGTACACCTGGAAGGCCCCTTCATCAACGCTGAGAAGCTCGGCGCACAGCCGCCGCATGCGCGGGCGGGCACGGTGGATGAAGTGCTGGCCCTGCATAAGATTGCGCCGATTCGCGTGATCACCGTTGCACCCGAGCTGCCGGGCCACGACGCGCTGATCGACGATCTGTGCGCACGCGACATGCGCGTGCAAATCGGCCACAGCAATGCGAGCTACGAGCAGGCAGCTCTTGCGTTTAGTAAAGCGGGTGGACTCGGCGTGACCCACGTGTTCAACGCCATGAGCGCCTTCGCCCACCGCGCGCCTGGGGTGGCAGGCGCGGCGCTGGCGCATGCCGAATACGCCGAAGTGATTGCCGACACCTTGCACGTTCACCCCGGCGCGATCCGCGTGGCGCTGCGCGCGATCCCAAATCTCTTTTGCGTGAGCGATGCCACAGCGGCCACAGGCATGCCCGATGGGGCCTACAAGCTCGGCGAGCACACGGTGCACAAGTGCATGGGCGCGGTGCGACTGGCCGACGGCACTTTGGCGGGATCGTGTGTGACGATGGCACAAACCTTTCGCAACTTGGTGGATGTGCTGGGCTTGGACGTGGTGCAGGCGAGCGCGCTCACCTCCAGCCGCGCTGCGGCCTACCTGGGCTTGCAAGACAGAGGTGCCGTGCGCATTGGGGCCTTCGCAGATTTGGTGTTGATGGGCCAAGGCGCAGAACCCATCGACGTGGTGGCCCAAGGCCAGAAAGTGGATCGATGACGAGCCAGATGCTGAACGAGGCGCAGCAAGCGCCTGAGCGGATTGCCGAGCAATTGGAGGCCAATGCCGTGAAAGTGGCGGAGGTGGCCACAGCGCTACGGGCCAGTCCGCCCCTGGCGCTGCTCACCGTTGCACGCGGCAGCTCGGATCACGCCTCGGCGTATGTGGGCTACCACTGGATGGCGGCGTTCAAGCGGCCTGTGACTTCTGTGCCGAGCAGCCTTGTGAACCTTTTTGGCGCACCGCAGGCGCAGCCCAATCAATGGGCCTTTGCCTACTCGCAGTCTGGCCAAAGCCCAGACTTGGTGAAGGCGATGCAGCACTTCTCAGCAGGCGGATCGCCCACAGTGGCTTGGGTGAATGTGATCGACTCGCCCCTAGCCCACAGCGTGCGCTACGCCCTTGATTTGCATGCTGGACCGGAAAAAAGCGTGGCGGCCACCAAGAGCTATCTTGCACAGTTGAGTGCCGGCTTGCACCTCCAAAGCGCGTGGCTGCAAGACGCGGCGCTCAGCACGGCTTTGCAAGGCTTGAGTGGGCACATGCGCCAAGCCCTTCATTGCGATTGGAGCCCCTGCGTGGAGCTGTTGAAGCATGTGAATCAGCTCTACGTGTTGGGCCGTGGCTCTGCCTGGGCTTTGGCTCAAGAGGCGGCGCTCAAGTTCAAAGAAACCTGCGGCATCCATGCCGAGGCATTTTCCAGCGCAGAGGTGATGCACGGGCCGATGGCCTTGGTGCGGCCAGGTTTTGTGGTGCTTGTGCTCGCGCCATGTGGGCCTGCGCAAGCGAGCGCGCTTGCCACCGCACAGGCCTTGCGCGAGCGCGGCGCTACGGTGTTTGTGGCCAGCAGTGATTCAAGCCACATTTCACCGTCGCGCGGTTTCGGCGCGCATCTGCCCTCGGTCGCCTGCGAGCACGAGGCCGCAGAAGGCGTGTGCATGATGCAAAGCTTTTACGTGATGGTGGAAGCGCTTGCCCGCGCGCGTGGGCTTGACCCTGATTCGCCAGCGCACCTCGCCAAAGTCACCCTCACGAACTAAAGCCATGTCGCAAATCCCCCGCACAGAAAAAGCGCATCCCGAGCACGCAGCGCTTGATGCCTACGCCACCGATGCCCTGGTGATGGCCTTTGCGGATGACCAGCGGCAAGCCGTGGAAGCGGTGCGAGCCGCCGCTCCCCAAATCGCTCGCGCCGTGGATGCGGCGGCGGCTCGGCTGCGACAAGGTGGCCGCTTGATTTATGCGGGCGCAGGCACCTCGGGCCGGTTGGGCCTGCTCGACTCTGTGGAGCTGTACCCTACCTTTTCCTGGCCGAGTGAGCGCGCGATTGCCCTGCTCGCAGGCGGCGAAAAGGCGCTTTACAAGGCTGTGGAAGGCGCGGAAGACGATGCCGAGCAGGGCGCAGCCGATGTTCGGGACTTGGGTGCGAATGCCAATGATGTGGTGATTGCGCTTGCCGCCTCTGGCACCACGCCCTATGCACTGGGCGCGCTGCGCGAGGCCAAAGCCGTGGGCGCGCTCAGCATTGGCATTGCGAACAACACAGATGCGCCAGTGGCCAACGCCGCTGAATTCGGCATCGTGCTGGACACCGGCCCCGAAGTGATCTCGGGCAGCACGCGACTCAAAGCCGGCACCTCGCAAAAGATCACGCTCAACACCTTGTCGAGCGCCATCATGGTGCGGCTCAACAAAGTGCATGGCAACTTGATGGTGGACTTGAAGGCCACCAACGCCAAACTCGTGCGCCGCAGCATTCGCTTGACCCGGCTGGCCACAGGCGCAGGCGAAGCCACCGCAGCCAGCACCTTGCAGCAATGCGATGGCTCGGTGAAGCTCGCCATCGTGGCCATCCAAAAATCACTCAGCGCATCCGCAGCCAAAGCGCTGCTGGATGCACACGACGGCAGCGTGCGCAAAGCACTCGAAAGCAAAACATGACAACAGCAAGCGCGCCGACAGACTCATCGCAACGCAACCCCTGGGCCTGGATTCCCACGCTCTATTTCGGCCAGGGCATCCCCTATGTGGTGGTGATGACGCTCTCGGTCGTGATGTTCAAAAACTTAGGGCTCTCGAATGGCGAAATCGCGGCTTACACAAGCTGGCTGTACCTGCCCTGGGTCATCAAGCCGCTGTGGTCGCCCTTGGTGGACATGTTTCGCACCAAGCGCTTTTGGGTCATCACCATGCAAACGGTGGTGGCCGTGTCGCTGGCGCTTGTGGCATTTACTTTGCCCACTGCGCAATGGGTGAAATTAAGCCTTGCGGTGCTGTGGCTGATGGCCTTTGCCTCTGCCACGCACGACATCGCCGCCGATGGTTTCTACATGCTCAGCCTGCCGCAGCACCAGCAAGCGGCCTTTGTGGGAGTGCGCAGCACCTTCTACCGCTTGGCGAACATCGCAGGGCAGGGCGCACTCGTGTGGCTTGCAGGCAGCCTGTTCAACATGACGGGCAGCTACAAAACCGCGTGGGCCATCGTGTTTGGTGTGCTCTGCGGAATGTTTTTGCTGC
>JAAFHN010000586.1 GCA_013298415.1 Comamonadaceae bacterium | reverse complement strand
TGAGATGTAGTGGCAGGCAGTCACGTCGGGAAGGGCTGCGATGTCGCGCTCCAGCTGCTGAGTGGCCTCTGCGTTGTTGCGCTCGGCATCCACGCGCACGAAGGCGAGCACGCCAAGCCCCAGCTTCTGGCGGCTGAGCACGGCCCGGTAGCCGCTGATGTAGCCAGCCTCTTCCAGCGCCCGCACGCGCCGCCAGCAGGGTGCAGCACTCAAGCCCACGCGACTGGCCAGCTCGGCATTGCTCAAGCGGCCATCGGCTTGCAGCTCGCGCAGGATGGCGATGTCGAAGGTGTCGAGGTTTTGCATGGCAATGAACTGTGTTGAGATGGCGCCAATGCGAAAGATTGTTGCTCAAATCGGCCACTTAGTGGCAAAAAAAGCAAACACTGTTCAGCCCAAACTGCCTACACTTTGCGCGCCTCTGAGGTGTTGTGCCTACTGGTCAAAAGCCAGGGTTTTGTGCATGCTCCACCCCATCCCTCGACCCCATCCCCCAAGGCCCCACAAATGAACGCACCGCTGCCCGAGCACATCCGCAAAGCGCTGGAGACCGTCACGCTCGACGACCGCTACAGCCTCGACTACGGTCGCGCCTTCATGAGTGGCGTACAAGCGCTCGTGAAGCTGCCGATGCTGCAAAAGCTGCGCGATGCCAACGCCGGCAAAAACACCGCAGGATTCATCAGCGGCTACCGCGGCTCGCCGCTCGGCGGCTACGACCAGGCGCTGCAAAAAGCAGCGAAATACCTGAAGGCCCGCGACATCGTGTTTCAGCCGGGCGTGAACGAAGAGCTCGCCGCTACCGCCTTGTGGGGCACGCAAATGCTCGGCTATGCGCCCAAAGCGCAGCAAAAGCACGATGGCGTATTTGGCATTTGGTACGGCAAAGGCCCGGGCGTTGACCGCAGCATCGATGTGTTCAAACACGCCAACATGGCAGGCACCACGCCCTGGGGCGGCGTGATTGCCGTGGCAGGCGACGATCACGTGGCCAAGAGCTCCACTGCTGCGCACCAAAGCGATCATGTGTTCAAAGCGGTGGGCTTTCCGGTGTTTTTCCCGGCCAGCGTGCAAGAAATTCTTGACCTTGGCATCCACGCCTTTGCGCTCAGCCGCTACTCAGGCGTGTGGAGCGGCATGAAAACGATTCAGGAAATCGTGGAATCCAGCTCGACTGCCATGATCGACCCGGATCGGGTGCAGATCATCACGCCGACCGACTTTGAGATGCCACCCGGCGGCCTGCACATCCGCTGGCCCGATGCGCCGCTGGAACAAGAGCAGCGCTTGATGGATTACAAGTGGTACGCCGCTTTGGCCTACATCCGCGCCAACAAGCTCAACTACAACGCGGTGGAAGGCCCGAACGACCGCATCGGTTTGATCGCCAGCGGCAAGGCTTACAACGATTTGCGCCAAGCACTCGCTGATTTGGGGCTTGACGACGACACCTGCCGACAAGTGGGCATTCGCGTTCACAAAGTGGGCGTGGTGTGGCCGCTGGAAGCGCAAATCACCCGCGCGTTTGCAAGCGGCCTGCGCGAGATCTTGGTGATCGAAGAAAAGCGCCAAGTGATCGAATACCAGTTGAAAGAAGAGCTTTACAACTGGCGCAGCGATGTGCGGCCGCACATACTCGGTAAGTTCGACGAGCTGGAAGGCGACCAGACCGGCGGCGAGTGGAGCGTGCCGAATCCAACCGGCATGACGCTTTTGCGTGCGAATGCCGACTTGTCGCCCAGCTTGATTGCCCAAGCGGTGGCCCGCCGCGTGAAAAAGCTTGGCATGCCCGAGCACGTGGCCCGCAGGATCGACGAGCGGCTGGCCATCATCGAAGCCAAAGATCGCGCGATGGGCGAAGTCACAGCCAAAAACGACCGCACGCCCTGGTTTTGCTCAGGCTGCCCGCACAACACCAGCACCAAGGTGCCCGAAGGCTCGCGCGCGATGGCGGGCATTGGCTGCCACTACATGGTCAATTGGATGGATCGCAGCACCTTTGGCTTCACGCAAATGGGCGGCGAAGGCGTGCCTTGGGTGGGCCAAGCACCGTTCACCAACGAGCCGCACATCTTCAGCAATTTGGGCGACGGCACTTACTTCCACAGCGGCTTGCTCGCCATTCGCCAAAGCATCGCATCCGGTGTGAACATCACCTACAAGCTGCTCTACAACGATGCGGTGGCCATGACCGGCGGCCAGCGCGTGGGCGAGCGGGCTGAAGGCCACAGCGTGCTGCAAATCCAAAAGAGCTTGACGGCAGAGGGCGTGAGCAAGCTCATCATCGTGACGGACGAGCCTGAAAAGTACGACGGCATCACGCTGGAAGCGGGTGTGACGGTGCATCACCGTGATCAGCTCGAAGCGCTGCAGATT
>JAAFHN010000438.1 GCA_013298415.1 Comamonadaceae bacterium | reverse complement strand
CAAGCTCCCGGCTTGGATCGCGTCTTGGCAGAAGGTGGATCCCTCGCTCTTGAGCGTGGTTGACATCAACAAAGACGGCCTCTTGCAGCTGGGTGAAATGCGCATCGGTGGCGACATCATCGTGCTGGCCACGCCAGAAATCGGTGGATTGCCCTACGTGATCTCCGGCCTCGTGGCTGCAGGCGGTTTGGCCGCTGCGCTGTCCACCGCTGACGGCTTGCTGCTCACGATTGCCAACGCGCTCTCGCACGACCTGTACTACAAAATGATCGACCCCAACGCCAGCACTTCGCGTCGAGTGACGATTTCCAAGACTTTGCTCTTGGTGGTTGCCCTCGCAGCGGCTTACGTGGCCTACGACGTGTATGTATCCAAGGCGGCCGACATCTTGTTCTTGGTCTCCGCAGCGTTCTCGTTTGCAGCGGCATCGTTCTTCCCAGCGCTCGTGATGGGCATTTTCTGGAAACGTGCTTCTGCCATCGGCGCGGTGGTGGGCATGATCGGTGGCCTCGGCATCACGGCCTACTACATGATCCAAAACCACGCTTGGATGCGCACGGTGTTCGGCGTTACGAGCCCAGTGGACTTGTGGTTCGGCATCCTGCCGATCTCCGCTGGCGTGTTTGGTGTGCCTTTGGGCTTCTTGCTGATTTGGCTCGTGAGCCTGGTCACGCCAGCGCCAGATGCCAAAACGCAAGAGCTGATCGAGTACATCCGCTACCCTGACGTCAAGCCCGCTTGATGCGCCACAAGGCCAGCTGAGCCGCGCCTGGCGCGGCTCAAACCGAGCCTGAAAGCAAAGCCCGCCAATCGGCGGGCTTTGTCTTTTGAGGGGAGCCTTGGGTTTCCCGCAAGCGCGAGGGTTTTGCTTTTGCTTACACTCTGCGCCCTGCTTGCAATTTCGTCTCCATTTGTTTCAGCGAGTTCTAGGTGTTTGAAAAGACCGATGAAGGCCGAAAGGCCATCCAAACGCGGCATGTGCGCTTGAGCCCCTGCCAGCGCGCGGTGCTCATCACGGTGAACGGCACGCAATCTGCCGAGGAACTGACTGCCACCGCAGCAAAGATGGGCGGCGGGCCGAACGACGTGCAGACGCTGCTCGATTTGGGGCTGATCGCTTCGCTGCCAGCGCCAGTTTGGCAGGAACAGGCAACGCACATGCCGAACCCGCCGGGCTACAGTGCAAGCACGTCGGCTTCGACACCGATCGAAGACGCACCAGCTGGAAAGGCACCCATTTCCATGGATTCGCTGTGGCCGGAATCGATGTCAGCCCCCACAACGGCGCACGAGCTTGCCGCACTGCAAGCATCCCCTGAGTTTGCCGATTCACTCGCTTTTGAAGAAGCGCCGGAAGCCACCGCCGCGCCAGACTTTGGTGCGGCCAAATCCTTCGTGCTCGGCCTGCTTGAGCCACTCGGTCTGCGCGCCATCCAATTGCGGCGCACAGTGGAAGCCGCGCAGAACTCAGCCCAGTTGCGCGATGTAGAGCATCTCATTCGCGACTTGCTCGACAAGGATCAAAACGCGCAACTCGACTCCGCGTTTTTCGGCCTCCAGTAGCCTCCGGCGACATCGCTGGAACGAGTTTTTTGGCGGTATTGCCTGATTCGGACCGTGCCTCAGATAGAAACCCGTTCGCCCTGAGCCTGTCGAAGGGCATCGCCAGGGGCTTCGACAGGCTCAGCCCGAACGGACGGGTTGGCGCATCTGAGGCACGGTCCTAATCAGGCAGTATTGCCGCTCTGTCCTAGCAATCATTACATTTGATGCTACTTTTTACGTAGCATTCGAGAAGCCATCAAGCTGCCGCCAAACCTTTCCACGGCCTACAATCTTTGGCCCCGTGACTTGCGTGGGCACCAAGGAATCCATGAGCATTGGCCAGATCAGCATCCGCGGCGCGCGGCAACACAACCTCAAAAACCTGGATCTGGACATTCGCACAGGCGAATTGACGGTGGTCACCGGCCCAAGTGGCTCAGGCAAGTCCTCGCTCGTCTTCGACACGCTCTTTGCCGAAGGTCAGCGCCGCTATGTAGAAACCTTCTCCGCCTACGCGCGGCAGTTTTTAGATCGGATGGACAAGCCTGCGGTGGACCGTGTGGACGGCGTGCCCCCCGCCATTGCGATTGACCAGACCAATCCTGTGCGCTCCTCGCGCTCCACCGTTGGCACGATGACCGAGCTGAACGATCACTTGAAGCTGCTCTACGCCCGCGCCGCGCAACTTTTTGACCGCCAAACGGGCCTGCCCGTGCGCCAAGATGGCGCAGCCAGCATTTGGGCCGAGCTGCGAGCCCGAGCTGCAACGCGAGGCGACGAGGGCCTGAAAGTAGCCATCACGTTCGCGGTGGAATTGCCCGCAGACACGAGCAGCGAGCAAATGGAACAGTGGCTGAGCGCAAGCGGCTACACCAAGGTGCAAGCCGAGCGCGAGGTGAGCACCATCGCAGGCGTGCGCAAACTGCTGGATGTGGTGGCAGACCGCTTCAATGTGTCCAAAGTCGAGCAAGCCCGCGCCACAGAAGCGATTGAAGCGGCGCTGCACCGGGGGCAGGGGCGCTTGAGCGTGTACGTGCTCGACGGGGAAGAAACCAACGTGTGGAAGTTTTCCACCGGCCTGCACTGCCCTGAAAGCGACATCCGCTACCGATTTCCCACGCCGGGACAGTTTTCGTTCAATTCGGCCGCCGGCGCTTGCGCCACATGCCGTGGCTTTGGCCGCGTGATTGGGGTGGACTACGGCTTGGTGATCCCCGATGAGCGCAAAACCCTGCGCGCTGGTGCGATCAAGGTTTTCCAAACCCCCGCCTGGGCCGAATGCCAAGATGATTTGATGCGGCACGCCGAGGCCAAAGGCATTCCACGCGACACGGCTTGGAACAAGCTCACGCCAGAGCAACAGCGCTGGGTCAAAGGCGGTGAGGCGGACTACAAAGACGGCCAATGGGGCAAGCGCTGGTATGGCATCGCGAGGTTTTTCCAGTACCTGGAAACCAAGGCTTACAAGATGCACATCCGCGTGCTGCTCAGCAAGTACCGGAGCTACACGCCGTGTACCGTGTGCAATGGCGCGCGCCTGCAAACTGAGTCGCTGCTTTGGCGCTTGGGCAGCAAAGCCGAGGCCGATGCCGTGCTGCCTGG
>JAAFHN010000102.1 GCA_013298415.1 Comamonadaceae bacterium | reverse complement strand
ATGGGCACCACGGCCGTGCGGTTGCTCTCGGCTTGCTCCGCGTAGTTTTCATGGCGCAGCACTTGCAGCACCACCAGCCGCGCAATCAGAAGCGAAAAGCAGGCCAACACGAACAGCGCTGCCACCACCAGCCGCCAGCGAAAGCGGCCGGATTCGGCTTCGAAGTTGCGCAGTTCGGTCACGTTGAGGCTCGGGGGTCTGGGGCTAGGGACTGGGGTTTTACAGCGGACGGTGATCGTCTTGGTCGGGCGCGAGCCGCTGGGGCGCGAGCAGCAGCCAGGTCACAGGCATCCAAAGCGCCGCTTCCAGCAAGGGCGCAAGCAGCACCGACCAGCCCGGCCACTGTCCGCCAGCTGCCACCCGCAGCAGCACTTCCATCGCATGCATGGCCACAAAAAGCGGCAGCACTTGCAAAGCTTGCGAACCTACGGGGTACCACAGCAGCCTGCGGTGCACCATCACGGCCAAAAAGCTCAGCACGGTGTAGCTCCAAGCGTGTTGGCCCAAAAGCGCAGCTTGGTGCACGTCCATCGCCAAGCCAAAGGCAAAGCCCAAGCCGATGCCCACGCGCAGCGGCTGATGCACCGCCCAAAACACAAGCACCAGCGCCAGCACATCCGGCATCCAAGCCTGGCGGCCCAGCGCAATGTCACACAGCATGTTCAGCAAGGCCGCGGCAACCAGGCTCAACGCGATGAACCACGGCTTGACTGGCAACAAGAGCTGTTGGCCCGATCGCATGATCATGCGATCTCTCCCAGGTTCGGCATGATCATGCGTTCACCCCCAAGTTCAGCACGATCATTTCTTCCCCCCGCCCTTCTTGCCTTCAAGCACCGGTGCCGGCTGTGGCCGCTGCGGGATTTGGGCAGACACGGATTTCAACACCAGCACATGCCGCGCGCCGCGCACGGTTGCCACCGGCTGCGCATGGATGCGCGCAAAGGCCGAATCGGCTCTGCGCTCCACGGTGCTGATGCGGGCCACGGCCAGGCCTGCGGGATACACGCCGTCCACACCGCTCGTGGTGAGCAAATCGCCTTGCTGCACATCGGCATTGCCGCCGATCCAGCGCAGCTCCAGCGTGCCCGCGCCAAACACCGGGTCGCCATAGGCCACTGCGCGAACGCCGCTGCGCGTGTTCAGCACCGGCACCGTGTATTCGCGATCGATCAGAAGCGTCACCTCACTCACCAGCGGGTACACGCGCGTGATTTGCCCCAGCACGCCTTGCTCATCGATCACCGGTGAGCCCACTGCGATGCCTTGCGTGAGGCCCTTGTCGATGATCACGCGGCGGGTGTAGGGGTCTGCCGCGTCGTAGAGCACCTCGGCCGCTTGTGCGCTCGGCACGGTGGCTTCGCGCAGGCTCAGCAGGCCGCGCAAGCGCTTGTTTTCGAGTGCAAGCTGCTCGCTTTGCTGGGCGCGCTGGGCCTGCACGGCCACGCGGCGGCGGGCATCGTCTTCGGCAATCTTGGCATCTTGCACAGTGGTGAAAAAGCGCGAGGCCTGCCTGCCCAGCACCACCGGCTGCATGGCCAACCATTGCACCGGGTAGAGCACGGTGGACACCACCGCGCGCACCGGCGTGGTGATGCGAAAGCGCACATCGGCCACCATCAAAAAGAGCGCCAATGCACTGAACACCACCAATTTGCTCAGCGCAGAAGGCCCTTGCTTGAACAAAGGCGGCGGGCTGCGATCCAGCGTTCCTAAAGGCATGTGCAATGCCCTTTTTGATGCAGTTTGACCGCTCTGTCCTGGTATTTGTTTGATGTATTGCTACGAAACATATAGCAATTCAGTCGCAGCGAGCTTGGTGCAGTGCGGGTGCCTGAGTCGCTCGGTCGCTCAATCGCTCGTGAAAATCGAGCCCAGGCGATCCATGCGCTCAAGCGCAATGCCGCAGCCGCGCACCACGCAAGTGAGCGGCTCTTCCGCCACCAGCACTGGCAGGCCGGTTTCCTCGGCCAGCAAGCGATCCAAATCGCGCAAAAGCGCGCCGCCGCCGGTGAGCATCATGCCGCGCTCGGCAATGTCTGCGCCCAGCTCTGGCGGGGTTTGTTCGAGTGCGTTTTTCACCGCGCTCACGATGTTGTTCAGCGGATCGGTGAGGGCTTCCAGCACCTCGTTGCTCGAAATCGTGAAAGAGCGCGGCACACCTTCTGACAAGTTTCGGCCCTTGACTTCCATCTCGCGCACATCGCTGCCCGGAAATGCCGAGCCGATCTGCTTTTTGATCGACTCTGCGGTGGGCTCGCCGATCAGCATGCCGTAGTTGCGGCGGATGTAGTTGATGATGGCCTCATCAAACTTGTCGCCACCCACGCGCACGCTGCCTTTGTAGACCATGCCGCCAAGCGAAATCACGCCCACTTCGGTGGTGCCGCCGCCGATGTCTACCACCATCGAGCCGCTGGCCTCACTCACTGGCAGGCCTGCGCCAATCGCGGCCGCCATCGGCTCTTCGATCAAAAACACCGAGCTTCCGCCCGCTGCAATTGCCGCATCGCGGATGGCGCGCCGCTCCACTTGGGTGGAGCCGCAGGGCACACAAATGATGATGCGCGGGCTGGGGGCCAAGAGGGTGCGCGGATGCACCATCTTGATGAATTGCTTGATCATCTGCTCGGTGATCACAAAGTCGGCAATCACGCCGTCTTTCATGGGGCGAATGGCTTCGATGTTGCCGGGCACTTTGCCCAGCATCGCCTTGGCCTCGCGGCCCACGGCCTGAATCACTTTTTTGCCTTGCGGGCCGCCTTCGTGGCGAATCGCCACCACCGAAGGCTCGTCGAGCACGATGCCCTTGTCGCGGGCGAAAATCAGGGTGTTGGCGGTGCCGAGGTCAATGGCCAAGTCGGTGGAGAGGTACCGACGAAATGCTCCAAACATGATGGAAGTCCAAGCGTGTTGTGTGGCCCGGTCAGCGCGCAAAGCCTTCGGCATTTGCGCCGCTGCGCACGGGCCAGCGGTGTGGGAAAAACTGTGCCTTTGACTGGCGCGCGCGATACCGGGGTACGCAAGCCAAGCTTCACGGCCAAAGCCGCTTCAAATGCAACAAGGGCGATCCCAATCACGTGGATTGGGGCCGCCCCGCATCGTTTGCAGCCTGGCGCAGTGTCACGCGCGCGATTCAAAGCGGGATAATACCGCATTGGCCTGGTCAAACCGCCCGAAAATCGCTTCAATTTGCTGCAATTTGCTTCAAAAACCGAAGCATTCACCCAATCAAACACAAGCGTTTGGCATCCCCCGCCCCATTTTGGAGGCGACGCCCCAGGATTTGACTGCCCGCCCCCATGTTCAGCCCAGTTTCAGCCCACTTTTTGCCGCATTCATGAGCCTTGATGCCCCCCAAATCGCCAAAATCGCCAACCTTGCGCGACTGGCACTCAGCCCCGAAGAGTCCGAGCGCATGCGCGGCCAAATCAATGGCTTTTTCGACATCGTGGATCAAATGAACGCGGTGGACACGCGCGGCATCGAGCCACTTGCCCACCCCGTGGCCAACACGATGGAGATCGTTTTGCGCTTGCGCGACGATGTGGTGGGCGAGCCCCGCACCGTGGAGGCCCGCGACCACAACCAGCAAAGCGCGCCAGCGGTGGAGCGCGGCCTCTTCCTCGTGCCCAAAGTGATCGAGTGAGGCGGGCCATGAGCGAACTCCACACCGAACTCCACACACTCAGCGCCCTGCAACTCGGCGCAAAAATCGCGGCGAAAGAGGTGTCTTCCGTCGAAGCCGCGCAGCATTTTTTGACGCGGATCAAGGCGCATGAAAACCTCGGCGCATTCTTGGCGGTTGACGACGAACTCACGCTTGCCCAAGCCCGCGCGGCAGACGCCCGCATCGCTGCTGGCGAGCGCGGCTCGCTGCTCGGCGTGCCCATGGCACACAAAGACATTTTTGCCACGCGCTGCGACGGAAATCTGGGCTGGCCCACCACGGCAGGCAGCAAAATGCTCGCGGGCTACCACTCATCTTTTGATAGCACTGTAGTCAAGAAAATCAAGGACAGTGGTGCTGTTTGCCTTGGAAAACTCAATTGCGACGAGTTTGCAATGGGCTCCAGCAATGAAAACTCAGCCTTCAAGCCCGTGCGCAATCCGTGGGACGCAAGCCGCATCCCCGGTGGCTCCTCGGGCGGCTCGGCTGCGGCAGTGGCTTCGGGCTTGGCCCCCTTCGTTACGGGCACTGACACGGGCGGCTCGATCCGCCAGCCCGCCAGCTTTTGCGGCATCACCGGCATCAAGCCCACCTATGGCCGCGCGAGCCGCTACGGCATGGTGGCCTTTGCCTCCAGCCTGGATCAAGCGGGGATCATGTCGCGCGACGCAGCAGACGCGGCAGCAGCGCTCTCCGCCATTTGCGGCCCCGACCTCGACCGCGATTCCACCTCGCTCGACGTGCCCGCAGAAGACTTCTCGCGCCACTTGGGCCGCAGCATCGAAGGCCTGCGCATTGGCGTGCCGAAAGAGTTTTTTGGCGCGGGCTTGAGCGAGGATGTGCGCGCTGCGGTGGAGGCCGCACTCGCCCAGCTCGAAAAGCTGGGTGCCAAGCGCGTGCCCATTGAGCTGCCGCGCACCGAGCTCTCCATCCCGGTGTACTACATCATCGCCCCGGCTGAGGCCTCAAGCAACTTAAGCCGCTTTGATGGCGTGAAATTCGGCCACCGCGCAGCCGACCCCAAAGACCTGCTCGATTTGTACAAGCGCACAAGGGCTGAAGGCTTCGGCGACGAAGTCAAGCGCCGCATCATGATCGGCGCTTATGTGCTCTCCCACGGCTACTACGACGCCTACTACGTGAAAGCCCAGCAAATCCGCCGCCTGATCGCCGATGATTTCCAGCGCGCCTTCACCCAGTGCGATGTGATCGCAGGCCCCGTGGCCCCCACTGTGGCCTGGAAGCTCGGCGAAAAAAGCGACCCTGTGGCCAACTACCTCGCCGACATCTTCACCCTGCCCGGCAGCCTGGCAGGCCTTCCTGGCATGAGCATTCCATGCGGATTCGGCGAAGCAAACATGCCCGTCGGCCTGCAACTGCTCGGCAACCACCTCCAAGAAAGCCTCTTGCTCAACGCCGCACATCAGTTTCAGCTCGCCACGGATTGGCACCTGAAGCGGCCAGCCGCATAACTTGTCGATCGCACATGTGGCTCGCTTACTTCGACGAAAACAAGTACGACCCCGCTGCGGGTCGAGACTGCTTTTGGATTGGCGGGCTTCTGCTGTCTGAAGCATCTGCTGCCGCGCTTGAAAAGCGACTGCGTGCTATTCAAACCGATTTTTTCGGCACCAGCTTGCTAGCGCCATCGTCTGAGCTGCATGGCAAAGAGCTGTTCCACGGCAAAGGCAATTGCAAGGGACGTGGCCTGGACGAGCGAATGGCAGTGTTTGAGCGGGTAGCGGATTGCGTGGTCGAGCTGAAGCTCGCCATGCAGTTCGTTTGCATCAATGTGCCCCGGCACCGCCAAAAGTACAAGCACCCGGTGGACGAGTACCCGCTGGGCTTGATGTTGGCGCTAGAGCGCTACGACGAGTTCTTGGGCGCGCAAAACGCATCCGGCCTGGTGTTTTGCGACCACGAGGCCGATGAGATTTCGCGCGCGATGGCTGACTTTTCCACCTTCAAACAGACGGGCTCGACGCGCTATTGGAAGGGCCGTTCGCTGGAGCGCATTCACGACACGATTTACTTCACGCCCTCGCACCACAGCCGCTTCATGCAGGCTGCGGATCTTCTGGTGTACCTCGCTGCGCGGTTTGACTTGGTGAAGGCCGAGCCCGAGCGCTGGCACGAGGCCCGCGCCTGGAGCGCATGGCAAAAAATAAAGGCCAGTGCTGCGATTCAGCACTGGCCTTGAAAGATGGAACGACTCATTCCAGAAGGAAGCGCCGCAAAAGGAGCGGCTTGAGTCGCACCACAATTTTATCCGATATTCCCCCATTCAGCATTCCCCATGACAACCCCCTCTCTCATCCGCGGCTACGAAGTGGTGATTGGGTTTGAAACCCACGCACAGCTGGCAACCCACACCAAAATTTTCAGCCGCTCGGCCACCGCGTTTGGTGCGGAGCCGAACACGCAGGCCTCACCCATTGACATGGCGCTCCCGGGCACGCTGCCGGTCATGAACCGAGCAGCCGTTGCGCATGCCATTCGGCTCGGCTTGGCACTCGGCTCGCATGTGGCTGAAAAGTCGGTGTTTGCCCGCAAAAACTACTTCTACCCCGATCTGCCCAAGGGCTACCAGATCAGCCAGTTTGAAATTCCGGTGGTGCAGGGCGGCGAGGTGGCGTTCTTTCTAGGTAACGAAAAAAAAACCGTGCGGCTGGTGCGTGCGCACTTGGAGGAAGACGCTGGCAAATCGCTGCACGAGGATTTCGTGGGCTTGAGCGGCATCGACCTGAACCGCGCTGGCACACCGCTTCTGGAAATCGTCACCGAGCCCGACATGCGCTCCAGCGCAGAAGCCGTGGCCTATGCCAAAGAGCTGCACAAAATCGTCACCTGGATCGGCATTTGCGACGGCAACATGCAAGAAGGAAGCTTCAGGTGCGATGCGAATGTGAGCGTGCGCAAACCCGGCGAGCCTTTTGGCACCAGGCGCGAGATCAAAAACTTGAACAGTTTCAAGTTCATGCAGCAAGCCATCGATTACGAAGTGCTTTGGCAAATCGAGCAAATCGAAGACGGCAAAAAGATCGAGCAAGCCACCGTGCTGTTTGACCCCGACACGGGCGAAACCCGCGCCATGCGCACCAAGGAAGACGCTGCCGACTACCGCTATTTCCCCGATCCCGACTTGCCACCGCTACATATTTCGCAGCAATGGATTGAGGAAATACGTGGACAGATGCCGGAATTGCCGCGAAAAATGGCTGAAAGGTTCGTTGCCGACTACCAATTGCCCGAATACGACGCGGTGACGCTGACGCAAAGCGTGGCAATGGCCAAGTACTTTGAAGAAGTTGCCAAAACCAGCGGCCAGCCCAAGCTCGCAAGCAACTGGATCATGGGCGACATCTCCCGCCGCCTGAATGCACAAGACATCTCCCCCGCAGATGGCATCGCCACTTGCCCGGTGCAGCCCGCGCAGCTCGCGGCCGTGATCGCCCGCGTGGCCAATGGCACGATTTCCAACAATGCCGGCAAAACCGTGCTTGATGCGCTGTGGGCGGGCGAGGCGGCAGACGTAGACGTAGGCGTAGACGCGATCATCGAAGCCAAGGGCTTGAAGCAAATGAACGATTCCGGCGCGCTCGGCGCCATCGTCGATCAAGTGATCGCAGCCAATGCCGCGAACGTGGCGGAGTTCAAAGCCGGCAAGGAAAAAGCGCTGAATGCCCTGGTAGGCCAAGTGATGAAAGCCAGCAACAAAACCGCGAACGCCCAACAAGCAAAAGAGATGTTGCTGGCTCGGCTGGGGGCGTAGGGGTGGAAGCGGCCTTTTGAACGCAAAGGGCGCAAAAGTTAAACAGCCAAGGGCGCAGAGTCGATCCGAAAATTCAATTTTTGTAGCAACAAATGTTGTAAATACTTGGACAAGACTGGTTTTTGGCCAAGAGATTGCCCTCGGATTGACTCTGCGCCCTTGGCTGTCCCCTTTTTGCGTCTTTCGCGTTCAAAAGGCTGTCATTGCCCCTGAAGCCCCCTTTAAACCTCCACACATGCCCAGGGATTGAAGGTTTTTTGCTCGTGGTTGCCGGCGTAGCCCAGCGGATTGGATCGCACTTGGCACTTTCCCACCGTGTATGCGCTGGGTGCGTGCAGGTGGCCGTGCAGCCACAAGTCGGCGTGTGGGAGCAGCTCATCCATCGCGTTGCAAAAGCCTGCGGTGCCGGGCTGGATGCCGTAGCGCGGGTCGTGGCTTTGCAGGCTGGGCGCGAAGTGGGT
>JAAFHN010000498.1 GCA_013298415.1 Comamonadaceae bacterium | reverse complement strand
CCCATCGATCAATACGCCCTCAACGACCGCGCCACGAAGTACGCGCTGCTCTTCATCGCGCTCACCTTTGCCACCGTGTTCGCTTTTGAAGCCGTGTCGCGTCGCAGGGTGCATCCGGTGCAGTACGGCTTTGTGGGCTTGGGCTTGAGCATCTTCTTTTTGCTCTTGCTGAGCCTGGGCGAGTTCTTGGGCTTTGGCGTGGCTTACCTGTCTGCTGCCAGCGCCTGCACCTTGCTGCTCACGCTCTACAGCTACTGGGTCTTGGGTGGCGCGGGCCGGGCGTTCACCTTTGGCGTGTTGATCGCTGCGCTCTACGGCGCGATGTACGCCATCCTGAACATGGAGCAGGCGGCCCTCTTGATTGGCTCGGTGCTCTTGTTTGCGGTGCTTGCCGCTGTGATGCTGGCCGGGCGGCGCATCGATTGGCATGAGATCTCCAGCCCCAAGCCAGTGCCGCCAGTTGATCCCGAAACTTTGGCTCGCATGGGTGCTGTGTGAGCCTCCTGGCAGCGCCCCGCTCACGTGAGTTCGAAACCGATGCACTTCGCAGCCGTTCCGGGCTGCGGAGCGCCGCGATTGCATGGCAGCGATCCTTGGGGGTTGCACAGTGTGCTGCGCCTCCCGATCTCGCGGCGCTGCCCGATTGGCTTCAGTTCACGGCGGGCTTTGCTGCCACAGTTGGCGAAGGATCAAGTGAGCCGACGGATGGTCAAGGTCGAACGCTCGTCTATCAAGCTCACGATGCGCTCAACCACCGAGTTGCCGGCAAATTCTGATTCAGTGGATTGCAGGTGCCGTGCTGCGGCGGGCAGGGCTTGGGCCATTTGCAAGATTCGGCGCTTGGCAAGGGATTTGGCCAGGCCTGCGCTTTCGGCAAACAGCTCCCAGTGACTGGCCTGCACTTCGCTGAACTTGTATTTGCCACCCAGTTTCATGGCCATTCTGGGCGAAAGCGTGGGATAGATCGCGGTGGAAAGCAGGTCGTAAAGTGGGGCTAGGGCAGGGGCTTGGTTTGGCTCGGTGCTCGGGTACAGCAGGGAAAAGTTTTTGGCATGCGCATCGTGGTTGCCAATCAGGGCATTGAAGATCACGGCATCAAAAAGGCGCAGCACTTGCGGGGCGCTGGGGCGCGAGGCGCGGCGCACAAGTTCAAAGCAGGCGATGAGATCCGGGCCGCCTTCGTTTTGGTACTTCATCTCGGGCACCACACCGAGCGCTTGGCAAAAGTCTTCTTGATGGATGCGCTGCAGGCTGCCAGTGGCATCGGCTGCGCGGTCGTAGCGCTGCACGAGCAGTACCGCTCGGTCTTGCACCGTGTGGATGCTGGTGTGTGCTGCGCCGAGCTGCATGGCACGGGCCAAAGCCATGCAAAACGCTTCGTTGTGAACGCTGTCTTCCACAGCGCGAATGGCGGGCTTCAAGATGTGGGAGCTGGGTGTGCCATTCAGCGGCAAGCCGATGCGCGAGCCAGTGCGTGACCCCATGCGTGAGCCCAGGCGTGAGCTCAGACGCGGAGGTTCAAACACCACCGGCAGTTTGTCTTGTGCCCCCGCGAGCGAGAGGCGTAAGCCGTCTTCACCTGCCAGCATGGGCCGCGTGGGCAGCTCATCGATCAAGGCAACAAGCTCGGCATCACTCAACCACCGCACCGGATCGCTTGGACGCGGCGCTGGGAGGGCGCGGCCCGGCTCCAGCAAGCTCACGGCCCCCGCGCATTCACCGCCCAATTGATCCAGCAGCGCAAAATCGTTTTGCCCAGATACCTGGAGCAGCCGCGCGAGCACGCGGCGCATTTGCCCTTCGGGCAGCAGGCCTGAGAAGAAGGGCCGTGCGCGGGCATCGTCAAACGGTTCGGCCTGCAAGGGCAACGAGGCCGAGAGCGCGACGGCTTGGGGATTCGACAGCCAATCTGATGCGTAGGAAAAACTCAAGCGCCCACCCACCAAGCTGAGTGAGCCCACACGCTCCCCAAAGAGCCAAGTGGCAAGCTCACGCGCCACGTTTGCCGCCTTTGGCTTTGAGCTTGAGGGCCGCACTGACCGCACTGGGTGCACTCGGTGCATCTGACAGCGGCGGCGGGGCCGAAGGCAGTTGCAGATGCACCTGCCCGCCCAAGGCATCGATCACTCGGAGCACGTGGGCCAGCCGGGTGCTGGGTTTGCCTGCCTCTAGCTCGACGACAAAGCGCACCCCAACACCCGCGGCCAGCGCGAGCTGGGGCTGGGTGAGCTTCAGGGCTTTGCGAGCCGCGCGGAGCGCGAGGCCGAGGGTTTGGGGGGTGTCGATGGCAGGCATAGCGGTATAAGTTTCCCGTTCGGGGCATTATGGGGTCATAGCTCGTTCAAAGCAAGCGATGTTTCCCGTTCGGGATGTTTCATAAAGAATGGTGCGTTGCCAGAGAGTTTATTTCCCGATCAGGAATGAAATGGATGTTCATCCGCAAACCTGGTCTCGGCGCACCTCGGGCATGACCGTGGCAGACTGGTTGCCGTACCTGCACCTCGTTCTTGTCTTCACATCCGCCATGCCAACCGAAACTGACTCCACGCCCAACCCCAAAGCTTCTCGGCGCTACGTGGCTGTGTACGGCACGCTCAGGCGCGGTGGGGCGAACGACATTGAACGCCAAACGCCCACCCCGCAGTTTGTGGGCACGACCACCCTGTGGGGCACGCTTTTTCACCTGGGCGGGTATCCGGGCTTGGTGTTGGCGCAGGCGCAGCAGGGCGCGTCAAATGTGTTTGCGGTCGTGGCCGAGGTGTATGCGGTGAGCGCCGAGCTGGAGCGGGTGCTCGACGAGATCGAGGCGGCCTACC
>JAAFHN010000212.1 GCA_013298415.1 Comamonadaceae bacterium | reverse complement strand
CGATGAAGGCTTGGCCAGACACGCCATTGCCGCCAATCACCACCTTGGGCGCGTGCGAAAGGCATTTTTGCTGCGCGTTGCAGGCCGCGAGCTTCAAACTCTTGAGCGAATCTGCGGCCGCAAGCATCTTGGCATCCACCTCAAACCAAAACTTGCGAGGCGCGCGGTCGGTGGCGGGGCCGTTGGCACTCGCCTGCGCTGGCCTGTCGTTCACCGAGCGCACCCCGAGCATTTGCGGGTGCATCATGCCGTAGTTCGCAAAGGGTGTGGGGGTCGTCCAGCCGGGCAGGCTGAATTTGCCAGGTGCGGTTTCGCGGGCAAAGAATGATTCGAGGTATTGGCCCCACTGTGCCGCCACCGTCACGTCGCCCACGTTCAGCGCAGGGTTCACGCCGCCCGCGATGCCTGAGAACACGATGTGGCTCACGCGGTAGCGCTCCAGCACCAACTGGGTGTTCATGGCGGCATTCACCATGCTCACGCCCGAGAGGAAGAGCACCACGGGCTTGCCCTCCAGCGTGCCGGTGGAAAAGAGGGTGCCGTTGTGTCGCTGATCCTTGCGATCTTTCAGCTCCGACAAAAGCTTCACCGCCTCCGGCTCAAACGCGCTGATGACCGCGATGCGGGTGGTGCGTTCTTGGGCGGAGGCGGTCGTCGCGAGGATGAGGGCGGCGATGAGCGTGACGAGGTGCTTCATGGGGTTTGGGCTCTTTTTTGAACGCAAAGGGCGCGAAATGAACGCGGAGAGCGCGAAAAAACAGCCGAAGGAGGATTTTTTGGTCGAAAAGCCTTCTCTGTCCAGTTTGATGCAATATCTGATGCTATCAAATTGATTGCGAAGCCATTGGATTGACTTTGCGCCCTTCGCGTTCCTTTCGCGCCCTTCGCGTTCGGCTGTGTACTGTCTCCCAAGCGCTTACTTGCCAGATTTCGGCTGCGTGTCGTCCACTTTCACGGTGAACTTGCCGTCGAGGATGGCCTTTTCTTTGGCGCGCACTTTTGCAACCAAGTCTTTGGGCAGCCTGGCCTCAAACGTGCCCAGTGGCGAAAGCTCTGAGCCTTTGTACTTCATCATGCTGTACTGGCCATAGTCTTCGGCCTTGAACTTGCCTTCTTTGATGAGCTTGAGCGCCCGGTCAATGGTGGGCTCCATGTTCCAGAGCGCCGAGGCAATCACGGTGTTCGGATAGTCGGCCTGGGTGTTGATCACGTTGCCAATGGCCAGCACGTTTTTCTCTTTGGCTGCATCGCTCACGCCAAATCGCTCGGCATACATCACGTCAGCACCCGCTGCAATTTGCGCAAATGCGGCTTCTTTGGCCTTGGGGGGATCAAACCAGCTGTTGATGAAGGTGACTTGGAACGTGACTTTGGGGTTGACCTCGCGCGCGCCAGCCATGAAGCCGTGCATCAAGCGGTTCACCTCCGGGATCGGGTAGCCGCCGACCATGCCGATTTTGTTGGATTTGGTCATGCCGCCAGCGAGCATGCCGCTCAGGTAGGCAGGCTCTTGGATGTAGTTGTCAAACACGCTGAAGTTCGGGGCCTGGGGCTTGCCCGAGCTGCCCATCAGGAAGTTCACCTTGGGGAAATCTTTGGCTACCTTGCGGGCTGCGGCTTCCACCGCAAAGGATTCGCCCACGATGAAGCTGTTGCCGCCTTGGGCGTACTCGCGCATCACGCGCTCGTAGTCGGCATTGGCCACTTTCTCAGAAGCTTTGTATTCAATCTCGCCGCGCGCCTCAGCCGCTTTGAGCGCCTTGTGGATGCGGCTGACCCACTGCTGCTCAAAAGGCACGGTGTAGATGGCGGCGACTTTGAGCTTGGCAGCGGGCGCGGCTGAAGCTTGCGCCAACGCGGTGCTTGAGAGCCCCAATGCGGCCAAAGCAGCAACGGCCACAGAAACCGCAAAACGACGAGAGGTCATACCAATCCTTTCAAAAATAATAGCAACGAATGCCCAAAATACATCGACAGAGGGGGAAAATTGCGTCAAAAAGGCAAGCTGAGCACACCCAAGATGGCAGCAAGCCGCGTGCCAGCCAAGTTTGTGCCAGGTCTGGCTTGGGCGGCAACCGCGTTAACCCAGGTTCTTACGGTTTTGGTTTGACCTGCACTGCCAAGTCGCCGTCTGGCAGGCGAAGCACTTCCAGGGTGTACGTGCCCGCGGAAGCCACGTGGAGCACCACGTTGGCGCCGCGGGTGCTCAAAGCTTGCGGTGCAGCGTTTGGCTGGATGGCCGCGCTTTGCGGCATCACGCCCAAATCCACCGTTTGAAAATCAGCACTGGCGAACTTCAATTCATGCCTGCCGGTGGAGAGTTGCAAGGTGGCTGAGCCGCCGGTCTCGTTGAGCAGCAAAGGGTTACGCAATGCCCAATCGTTGAAGCTGCCCCTCACCCAAACTGGTGCGGTGCTCAAAAGCGGGATGGGCCGATCTGTCGCTGGCTGCAAGCTTTCGCTGCCGCGCCTGGGCGTGAGCAAACGCTTGGCGCCTGTTGCTGCGTCTCGCACCAGCTTGGCATGTGTGGTGCCCACCTGCACCGCACCCGAGCCGTCGGCTGGGTTGGGGGCCAGGGCGTGCAGCCGCTCCCAGCTGCCGGGGTGCGCGCCGACCAGTGGTGCATCGTTGCGTGCAGCCCCCGTGTAGAACCGCGCATAGAGCTGCCCCGCAGACTCACGGACACTCAGCCAACGGGTCGGGGCCAAGCGGTAGTCGCCAACCCATAGGGCGATGGCCTCGGCCGTCGTGGGCACGGTGGTGATGGGTGGCGGCAAGAACTCAGGCCACTCGTGCGAAAGCGCCACGGCTTGGATCACTTCTCGGGCCAGGCCACCGCCTGCGTCGTCGTTGGTCATCACAACCGCGCCGTATTTGCCGCCTTCGGCCACCCACATGGAGGCGCGGTAGCCCCGGTTCGCACCCAGGTGCACGAACCAGCGCAGGCTCTCGGTGTGGTGGATGCTGACACCCAGGCCGAAGTCGTATTCAGGTTTGCCGTGCGATTGGCGCATGCTGGCCATGAGCCTTGCCGATACGGCTTGCGGCTGGCCCGGCTCGGTGCGAGCGAGCGCCAGAGCAAACCGGGCCATGTCGCTCGGCGTGCTCCAAAGCCCAGCCGCAGCAAGCTCGGGGTGCATGCGGTAGCCGCCCGCAATCGGTTGGCTTGCTGTGTGGGCAGAGGCAAAGTTGTCGGCGCCGCCCGGTCGGGCGTAGGTGCTGCGCGACATTTGCAAGGGATTCAGCACCAGCCTCGCGGCTTCAAGCTCAAATTTGCTGCGACGGGCGTCTTCAATTGCCAACTGCACGACCGTGTAGCCACCGCCCGAGTACAAATTGCTGAAGCCTGGCGGTTGCACTAGCGCCACTTGGCTGTTGTTGGCGGGCGAGCGGCCTTGCAAGATCTCTTCGATGGCGGGAATCTTGGCATCCGTGGCATAGCCCTGAAAACCGCCCACGCCAAGGCCTGCTTTGTGCGAAAGCACGTCGCGCAAGCTCACCGCGTTGGCCAGGAACCGGTTTTGAGCGTCGTACGTCTGGTCTTCGATCTTCCACCGGCGCAGCTGGTTGTTTATTGGGCCGTCCAGCGTCAACTCGCCGCTTTCAACAAGTGCGAGTGCGGTCATCGCCGCCACGGGTTTGCTCAGCGACGCAGCTTGAAAAAGCGTGTTCGTATCTACGGGCATTGCGCCGGCGGCATCGCGCACGCCGTAAGCCTTGGCCCAAAGCACGCGGCCGTTTTCAATGACTGCGACGCTCATGCCCGGCACTTTGTAGTGGGCCATGTGCGCGGCCAGGCCCATGGGCGCGTTGTGCTGATCGCGAATGCCATCGGCCAACAGCGATTGCTCAAAGCGGGCGATGCGAGGGTCTTGCGCAAAGGCCAAGCCGCACGTGAAGGCCGTGACGATCAAGAACGCGCGCCGCAGCGTCAGTTCAAAAAGAGTAGCAAAGAATGTAGCAAACACGGCGACAGACTCCCGAATATTCCCCAAAAATCACCCACGCGGGCCTTGATGCTGCCATCCGCGCAAGGTTTGCGCGCCGAGCGCGTGAGGCCTACGCCGCGTGGGCGTGTTCAGCTCACTTGGTGCCGAAAATTCGATCGCCCGCATCGCCCAAGCCGGGCATGATGTAGCCGTGGTCGTTGAGCTGGCGGTCTACAGCTGCGGTGTAGATGGGTACATCGGGGTGGGCACCTTGGAGTGCCGCCACACCTTCGGGGCAGGCGACCAGGCAGACGAATTTGAGCGATTTGGGGCGGGTTTCCTTGATGCGGTCCATCGCAGCAATGGCGGAATTGCCGGTGGCCAGCATCGGGTCGACCACCACGCAATCGCGGTCCTGCATGTCTTGCGGCATCTTGAAATAGTACTCCACCGCCGTCAACGTTTTCGGGTCGCGGTACAGGCCCACGTGGCCCACACGCGCACCTGGCACCACATCCAGCATGCCGTCTAAGAGGCCCGTGCCTGCGCGCAAGATGCTGGCAAACACGAGCTTTTTGCCGTCCATCACCTGGCCCTGCGTGATTTCCAGCGGCGTTTCCACACTCACGAGTTGCGTGGGCATATCGCGGGTCACTTCATAGGCCATCAGGCTTGCAAGCTCACGCAGGAGCCTGCGAAAGTTGTTGGTGCTCACCTGTTTGTTGCGCATCAAGGTGAGCTTGTGCTGCACGAGGGGGTGGGAGATGACGTGAACTTGTGCCATGAGTGAGGTCTTTTGAAGCCCGAGATTGTTAGAACACCGTGCCATCCAGGTCAAGCTGAATCGGTGGGGAGCCGCCGCGCAATTGCTGTGCCAACATCCGGCCCGCCGCCCAAGTGCCGCCTTCGAGCACGCAAGCCAGCGGCAGCTCAGCTGCGCTTTTGCCCAGCTCTTGGCGCACGAGCAAGGCCAGTTCGTCCAGCAGAGCCACAGTGAGTGCGCGCCACTCCACGATGATCTCGTCGCCCACTTGCCAGGTTTTGGTGAGGGTGGCAGCTTGTTTGGGCAGGATCACGCCCGAATCGATGAAAAGCCCCCCGTTGCGGTATTCGGGCAGACCGGTGAGCTCGTGCAGGCCAGTGACCTTGACGCCTGACCACTCAAACGGCTCCAAAAGCGAATAGGTGAGCCACTGGCTGAGCTTGTGAAACGGCATCCAGCCATGAGGTGCTGCGGCATGTGGCCAGCAGTCGCCGAGCGGCTTGCCTTCGCTCTCATTGGGCGTGCGCCAGGCGGGGCCAAGGCCATCAAGCAGCAGGCTCAGGATGTCGTGGGCTTGGATGTGAACGGAGCCTTGGGGCGCGTGGGCAGGCACGAGGCGATGCCACAGGTTGCCGGGGCGGCAGGGTGCATTGGGGTCGTTGGGGTCGCCGAAGAGGTCGGGGCGGTCGGCGAGGGCCTTGCCGAGCGCTCGGAGCAGCGCGGCGCGGCCCGCGAGGCCAACCATGGGGTTGGACTCGCTCGCCTGGAACATCTCGCCCAGTTGGGCTTCGGTGATGGTTTGTAAAGCAGCGGCATCGGTGCGGGG
>JAAFHN010000483.1 GCA_013298415.1 Comamonadaceae bacterium | reverse complement strand
CCAGATTGCCCAAGAAGCGTCCCACCCAGCTGCCCGGCCCCAAATACTGCACCGTCACCTGCGCCACCCAAACCAGCAAAAGCACCGTCGCCAGCAGTGGCAGCAGCGCCAAAGCCCCAGTCACAAAGGTGCGCATCGGATGGCGCGGGCGCCAGGATTTGAGGGTTTTCATTGGAGGCGGGAGCTAGGGGCAGGTAACGCTAAAAACGCTGAAATCACGCAGAAAGCGCGAAAAAAACGGCCTGGAAACAGCAGGGAGTGACTCATCCAGGTCGCTACGCATTAGATAGCATTAAATATAATAAATAACTGGACAGAAGATGGATTTGATCTCAAAAAAGCTCACCAAACCTCCTGAGCAGATTAGAGGCCGTTTTTCAGCGTTTTTCGTGCCCCTTTCGTGCCCTTTTCGTGCTTTTCGCGTTACCTCGGTCCCTCGCATCGTATGACCCTGCATACACCTCCAAGCCCAGCTTCACGACGGTTGCCACCGCGTCACCCACTTCCGCAGTGAACTCGGCTTCGGCTTGCGCCGTGGCGCGCTCAAATCCCGAGAGCCAGGCGAGGCCCGTTGCCGTGAACTGAATTTGGCTAGCCCGTGCATCGAGCTCGTCGGCACCGCGCATCACGATGCCCCAAGCCTCGCATTGCAGTACCAGCTTGTGCATCGCCTGCTTGCTCATGCCCGCGCTTTTTGCAAGCGCCGTCAGCCGCGCGCCGCTGCGGGGCAAGTGCCGAGTGATGTGAACATGCGCCGCGCCAATCTGATCACGCCGCGCCAAGTTGCTCAAAGCCAGCGGCACTTGCTCGTCAGCGGCCATCAGCGCCAGCACGCGGGCATCAAAACGCCGGAGCGCATGGCCCAACCAGTAGCCGAGGTGGGTGTTTTGGCCGGGGTTTTGAAGCGCGTTCATGCTCTCATTTTATCGTCAACCAAGATGACTGATAAAACTCCACATAGACTCAATCACTGCGCTAAAGTACTGGCTATGCAAACAGGCTGTGTGTTGATCCAGCCAGCATCTTGATCGCAAGATGTGAGTACACGCTCTCAGTTAACCTTTTGATTTTGATGGAGAAAACCATGGATGCTGCTGTGAAAAATTCGTCTGCCGACAAATCCGAGCGCGCAAAAGCCTTGCAGGCTGCGCTGGCCCAGATTGAGAAGCAATTTGGCAAAGGCACCATCATGCGCCTGGGCGAAGGCGAGGTGATTGAAGACATCCAAGTCGTGTCCACAGGCTCGCTTGGGCTTGACATCGCTTTGGGCGTGGGCGGCCTGCCGCGTGGCCGCGTGATCGAGATTTACGGCCCTGAGAGCTCGGGCAAAACCACGCTCACCCTGCAATGCGTGGCCGAAATGCAAAAAATTGGCGGTGTGTGCGCATTCGTGGATGCCGAGCACGCGCTCGACATTCAATACGCTCAAAACCTGGGCGTGAACCTGCAAGAGTTGCTCATCAGCCAGCCCGATACCGGCGAGCAGGCGCTGGAGATTGTGGACAGCCTCGTGCGCAGCGGCGCAGTCGACATGATCGTGGTGGATTCTGTGGCAGCCCTCGTGCCCAAGGCTGAAATTGAAGGCGAAATGGGCGACAGCCTGCCCGGCCTGCAAGCCCGCCTGATGAGCCAAGCCCTGCGCAAGCTGACTGCCAGCATCAAAAAGACCAACTGCATGGTCGTTTTCATCAACCAAATCCGCATGAAGATCGGTGTGATGTTTGGGTCGCCAGAGACCACCACAGGCGGCAACGCGCTGAAGTTTTACGCCTCGGTGCGCTTGGACATTCGCCGCGTGGGCACCATCAAAAAAGGCGACGAAGCCGTGGGCAACGAAACCAAGGTGAAGGTGGTGAAAAACAAGGTGAGCCCACCGTTCAAAGAAGCCCATTTCGACATCATGTACGGCCAAGGCGTGAGCCGCATGGGCGAAGTCGTTGACTTGGCCGTCGCCAACAAAATTGTGGACAAATCCGGCGCCTGGTACGCCTACAACGGCGAAAAAATCGGCCAAGGAAGAGACAACGCCAAAGAATTCCTCCGCGAAAACCCAGAGCTGGCTTATGAGATTGAAAATCGAGTTCGCGAAGCCGTAGGCGTGAGCGCGCTCGCGGCAGCGAGCGGCGAGGCGTAAGCCTCGGAACTCGATTTCAGCGCAGACTCATATCGCGCAGCGATGTGAAGGGCGCAAAGCGCCCGTGCCGGATTAAGAAAAAGGTACGTAGAGCCATGAGTATTGCTTCACTGACTACGGTACTTATTCAATAGATCGAGGATGACTAAAGTGAAAACCAAACTAAATCAGGCCTTAGGGGAGTTTTCAGATTGGATGCATTCTCGAAGAAATTTGCTAATCGCAACCCTGGGACTATACTCATTCTTGGGTATATTATATTTTTTCGCACAGCAACGCGATGAACACGTGGAGATCTTCTCTTCGATCTGGTTCGCGCTGGCTTCAATTGGGTGGTTTTGGCTTCTGGGTATGATATTCATTTTATCAGTTGGGGCAAAAACAAGCCAATCTCTCTCCTCCAGCAAAGCATGGGCCAAATGGTCGATTCAGTTTACGCGGAAGCGCGTATGCAGGCTTTTTGACCTCATTTGGATGCTTGTTGCGATCATAGGGGCGATCGGCGTAGCCACGAACTACGCTGAGCGACGCTATGAAGAATTGGTGCAGCGCTGTTCAAATTTTGCGTATACGGCTCGGAAGGACTTTCAAGCAACTGTTATCCAAGCGGTCAAGGCCCTATCTAGGGAAACTCTGCAAAACCTCCCCCTCCGTGGCAACGGCCTGCAGGGGTAGCGCGTTATAGGTTGATGCAGCAACAAGTCTTCGCCCAAGATGCCTTCTTCCAAAGCAGCAAGCTCACCCGAA
>JAAFHN010000633.1 GCA_013298415.1 Comamonadaceae bacterium | reverse complement strand
GCTCTTCCGATCTGCAACACCTGATGCGGCAAAAACTGGGCCTTATATGTCATTTTTTGACTTTCCTCGATCCAATATCCGAGATAGACATATGGGAGGCCAAGCTGCCGTGCCTGGGCAATTTGCCAAAGCACCGCATGGGTGCCATAGCTGGCTTTCGCATCGGGGGCGTAAAAGGTATAGACGGCCGAGATACCATCGTTGAGCACATCCACGATGCTGACCATTTTCAATTCGCCGGGCTCGCCCGAAGCCGAGGGTGGCTCGCGAAACTCCACCAAGCGCGAATTCACGCGGCTTTGCAAGAGGAACTGGGTGTACTGATCGATGCTGTCGTGATCCATGCCGCCGCCAGAGTGGCGGCCCATCTGGTAGCGCAGGTAGAGCTGGTAGTGCTCAGGCACAAAACTCAGGCGCACGGCCCGGCTCACCAGACCGCTGTGCTGTTTGGCAGCGCGACGCTGGCTGCGGTTCGGCGAAAACTCATGGGCCAACACGCGCAGCGCGGTGCAAGCGCGGCAACCATCGCAGTATGGCCGGTAAGTGAACATGCCGCTGCGCCGAAAGCCGTTGGCGACCAAATCAGAATAAGTGTCGTTGTGGATCAGATGGCTGGGCGTTGCCACCTGAGAGCGCGCTTGCCGACCAGAGATGTAGCTGCAGGGGTAACTTGCCGTTGCATAGAACTGCAGCGTGTTCAGCGGCAGATCGGTCAGGTAAGTCACGTTGGGGCGGTGTGTGGAGCGGGTGTGCGGGCCAGAAGCTGCTGCCAGTATAGGTCTTGAAAATGCCAATCGATGGGCGGCTGATCCGCTGCCAGAGTGAGCGTGTGTAAGAACGCCTCGCGTGGAATGGGCGCGGCGCCGAAGCGCGCGAGGTGCTCGGTTTGCTGCTGGCAATCGATTTGAGGCACGCCTTGCGCGGCGCACAGGGCCACCAGCGCGCACAAGGCCACTTTTGACGCGTCGTTTTCTGCATAAAACATGGATTCACCAAACACCGCTTTGCCGATGGCCACGCAGTACAACCCGCCCAGGAGGGTGTCGCCCTGCCAAACTTCAACGCTGTGCACGTGGCCGAGAAGCGCGAGGCGCTGGTAGGCGTGTTGGATATCCGGCACGATCCAGGTGCCCCACTGGCCCGGCCTTGGCGATGTAGCGCAGCGCTGAATCACCTCGGCGGGGGCCCGATCCACTTCAATTCGCCAACCGCGCTTGAGGGCCTGGCGCACGCGCTTCGCAAGGCTCGTTGGCAGGTGGAAGTGCGTGGGCTTCAGCACCATGCGCGGATGGGTGCTCCACCACAAAATGGGCTGGCCTTCGCTGTACCAGGGGAAGATGCCGCTGCGATAGGCCTGTAGCAGCCGTCCGGGGCGCAAGTCAGCACCCGCGCACAGCAGACCTGGCGTTTCGCTCTCCTCGCCAAGCGCCGCGCTTGGATGCGGGAATGCATCAAGAGGACCGAGCACGGGAAGCAGGCGGGTTGACATGGGTTCAGCGTAACGGAAACCGTCCACCCGGAACAGAGGCAGCGTAAGCGTGAACTTTGTGGTGGCTGCACCCTTTGCGTGGCGACGGGGGGGTAGTCGTGCCCTGGTCTTGCCTCGGGCCTTGGTTTATAAAGCCAATCAGGGTAATCGCGTACAGATGCGCTCATTTCGAGTGCAAGTGTTGCAGACCCTGTTTCACATGCTGGTGAACACATGAACACACGAAAACGACGCCTTACGGGGCGTTGCGCAACAGAGGGACCAGCTCGCTGGGCGGGAACGGGCTCGTCGGTGCCACCGCAGCTCACGGCATCTGCGATCACTTGCGCCGCATTGGCTTGGGTTACAGCGGGCGGCGCCGCGCTGAGCGTGAGTGGGCTGCTGGCGCTCGCGCAAGCCAACCCGCAAGGCCCGACCGTCATCAACGGCAACGCCACCTTCACGACCGAGGGCAATAAGCTCGTCATTCGCAACACCGATGGCACGGTGATCAACTGGCAAAGCTTCAACATTCAGCCAGGCGAGCACACCCACTTCCAACAATCAAGCGCGATGAGCACGGTGATCAACCGTGTGATCGGCAACGACCCTTCCAAGATTCTTGGCCTGCTCACTTCCAATGGCAAAGTGGTGCTGGTCAACCCCTTTGGC
>JAAFHN010000195.1 GCA_013298415.1 Comamonadaceae bacterium | reverse complement strand
CCTGTTTGCGTGCTGCTGACTTTCCCGCAAACCCAATGCCGTTGCAGCGACCTTGCGCTCGTGCGCTCTCAGGCTGGCCTGGGTGGCGGCCCCTAAAACGCCCCTGGGCAAACACGCAGGGCGGCATCCGCGTAAACCCGAAGCGCCTGCCTATAATCAAAAACGAACGGTCGTGCTTTTTTGTGAATTTGCGGCGGGCTTGCCTGGTGGCAAAGGGGCCGCAATCGAGTGGCATCCCAACGCCGCTTGCGCCCACGAGCTTCGCGCTTCCTACAATCCACGCAGTTTTTCGCACTTGCAAATTTGGAGTTGCCATGAAGGTACTGGTACCCGTCAAACGGGTGGTTGACTACAACGTGAAGGTCCGCGTCAAGTCGGACGGCTCTGGCGTTGACATCGCCAACGTGAAGATGAGCATGAATCCCTTTGACGAAATCGCGGTGGAAGAAGCCACCCGATTGAAGGAAAAGGGCGTGGTAACCGAGGTGATTGCTGTGAGCTGCGGCGTCGCTCAGTGCTCGGAGACCCTGCGCACCGCGATGGCCATTGGCGCGGACCGAGCGATCTTGGTGGAAACCGATGTGGAGTTGCAGCCACTGGCCGTGGCAAAACTGCTCAAGGCATTGGTAGACAAAGAGCAGCCTGGCCTCGTGATCCTTGGCAAGCAAGCGATTGACGACGACTGCAACCAAACTGGCCAAATGCTCGCCGCGCTGGCCGACATGCCGCAAGCAACATTTGCCAGCAAAGTGGAAGTGGCCGACGGCAAAGCCAAAGTCACCCGCGAGGTGGATGGCGGCTTGGAAACGCTCTCCATCAGCCTGCCTGCGGTCATCACCACCGATTTGCGCTTGAACGAGCCGCGCTACGTGACCTTACCGAACATCATGAAGGCCAAGAAAAAGCAGCTCGATGTGTTCAAGCCCGCAGACCTGGGCGTGGATGTGACCCCGCGCATCACCACGCTCAAAGTCACCGAGCCGCCCAAGCGCGGTGCAGGCATCAAGGTGCCCGATGTGGACACACTCATCGACAAACTGAAAAACACCGCTAAAGTGATCTGAACGGAAACGACAACATGAGCATACTCGTCATTGCAGAACACGACCACGCCAGCATCAAAGGCGCAACGCTTAACACGGTGACCGCAGCGCTTGCCTGCGGCGGTGATGTGCACGTGCTGGTTGCAGGCAGCGCCTCGGGCGCGGCGGCATCCGCAGCTGTCCAAATTTCGGGCGTGGCCAAAGTGCTGCACGCTGACAGCGCAGCCTTTGCCAACCATTTGGCTGAAAACGTGGCCGCGCAAGTGTTGGCACTCGCCTCCAGCTACTCGCACATCTTGTTTGCCGCCACGGCCAACGGCAAAAACGTCGCCCCACGCGTGGCGGCCAAGCTGGATGTTGCGCAAATTTCTGACATCACCAAAGTCGAAGCCGCCGACACCTTTGAGCGGCCGATTTACGCGGGCAACGCAATCGCGACCGTCAAGTCTGCTGATGCGATCAAGGTCATTACCGTGCGCACCACGGGCTTTGATCCCGCAGCGGCGAGCGGCGGCAGCGCAGCCGTGGAGGCACTCACGGCCCCTGCAGACAGCGGAAAATCCGCTTTCGTAGGCAGCGAAATCGCCAAGCTCGACCGACCAGAGCTCACCGCCGCCAAGATCATCGTGAGCGGGGGCAGGGCGCTGGGCTCCGCTGAAAAGTTCAACGAGGTGATGACCCCGCTGGCCGACAAGCTCGGCGCGGCACTCGGTGCTTCACGCGCGGCGGTGGATGCGGGCTACGCGCCCAACGACTGGCAAGTCGGCCAAACCGGAAAAATCGTGGCACCTCAGCTCTACGTGGCTTGCGGCATCAGCGGCGCCATCCAGCATTTGGCGGGCATGAAAGACAGCAAAGTTATCGTTGCCATCAACAAAGACCCCGAAGCCCCGATCTTCAGCGTGGCCGACTTCGGCTTGGAGGCGGATTTGTTTACCGCTGTGCCTGAGCTGGTTGGCAAGCTCTAGAACAGCCGTAACGCGAAACGCGCGAAAAAGACGCGGAAAACGCTGAAAAAGGGTTTAAACGTTTGCTATTCATTACGTAGCAATGGATCATTTAAATACTAGGACAGAGCGCCTTATTCGATCCTTTTTCGCGCTTTTCGGTTCCTTTTTTTTGCGTTTTTCGCGTTACCTGTCCCCTGATTCCGTAGAACGACCCCCATGACCTACAAAGCCCCGCTCAAAGACATGCTGTTTGCGATCAAACACATCGCAAACATTGACGAAATCGCCAAGATCGATGCCTTTGCAGATGCGGGTTTTGACACGGCGCAGGCCGTGTTGGGAGAATGCGCCAAGTTCAATGAAGGCGTGCTCGCGCCGCTGAACTGGTCTGCCGATGTCGCGCCCTCGTCGCTCAAAAACGGCGTGGTCACCACCTCAGCAGGCTTCAAGGAAGCCTTTAAAAGCTACACAGAAGGCGGCTGGCAGGGCTTGCAACACCCGCCCGAAAGCGGCGGCCAAGGCTTGCCCAAAACCATTGGCGCGGCATGCGGCGAAATGCTGAATTCCGCCAACATGAGCTTTGCGCTGTGCCCGCTGCTCACCGATGGCGCAATTGAAGCGCTGCTGACTGCGGGAAGCGACGCACTCAAAGCCACCTACCTCGAAAAGCTCGTGAGCGGCGAGTGGACAGGCACGATGAACTTGACTGAGCCACAAGCAGGCTCTGACTTGGCGCTTGTGCGCACCCGCGCTGAGCCGCAGCCTGACGGCACCTACAAGGTGTTTGGCACCAAGATCTACATCACCTACGGTGAGCACGACATGGCCGACAACATCGTCCATTTGGTGCTCGCCCGCGTGTCGGGCGCGCCTGAGGGCGTGAAGGGCATCAGCCTCTTTGTGGTGCCCAAATTCATGGTGAACGCCGACGGCTCGCTCGGTGCGCGCAACGACGTGCATTGCGTGAGCATCGAGCACAAGATGGGCATCAAGGCCTCGCCCACAGCAGTGCTGCAATACGGCGACCATGGTGGCGCAGTGGGCTACTTGGTCGGCGAAGAAAACCGTGGCTTGGAATACATGTTCATCATGATGAACGCAGCCCGCTACGCCGTGGGCGTGCAGGGCATTGCGATTGCCGAGCGTGCGTACCAAAAGGCCGTGCAATACGCCAAAGACCGCGTGCAAAGCCGCCCGGTGGATGGCAGCATGAGCAAGTCAGCGCCCATCATTCACCACCCCGATGTGAAGCGCATGCTGATGACCATGCGCGCCTACACCGAAGGCTGCCGTGCGATGGCAAGCGCCGCCGCCGCCGCGTTTGATGCCGCGCACCACCATGCAGATGCCAGCGTGCGAAAAGCCAACCAAGCTTTCTACGAATTCATGGTGCCGCTTGTGAAGGGCTACAGCACCGAGATGAGCTTGGAAGTCACGAGCCTGGGCGTGCAGGTGCATGGCGGCATGGGCTTCATCGAAGAAACCGGTGCAGCGCAGTATTACCGCGATGCCAAGATCCTCACCATCTACGAAGGCACCACCGCGATCCAAGCGAACGACTTGGTGGGCCGCAAAACCGCCCGCGATGGCGGCCAATTCGCCAAGCAGATCGCAGCGCAGATTGAAGCAACGGAAGCCGCACTTGCCAAGCGAGACGACGTGAACTGCCGCGCGATGCTCAAACGCCTTAGCGCAGCCCGCTTGGCCTTCATCGACGTGGTGGACTACATCGCCGCCAACACCAAATCCAACCCCAATGCCGCATTCGCAGGCAGCGTGCCTTACTTGATGCTCGCAGGCAATTTGGTCGCAGGCTGGCAGCTCGCCCGCAGCATGATGGCAGCCCTCGACCACATGGCCGAAGACTCAAGCTTCATGCAAGCCAAAGTCACCACCGCCCGCTTCTATGCTGACCATATTTTGAGCAAGGCCCAAGGCGTGCGCGACAGCATCGTCGAAGGTGCTGAAGGCGTGACCGAGATGGCGCTTGAAGCATTCTGATTGCACCCCGAACCATTCCACAAAGAGACAAAAACCATGAGCAAACTCCCAGCCATTCTGCAATCTGTGCCATTTCCTGCGATTGCGGCACCGCTTTTCATCATCAGCAACCCCAAATCGGTGATTGCGCAGTGCAAAGCGGGCATCGTGGGCTCCATGCCAGCGCTGAATGCTCGCCCCGCAGCGCAATTGGACGAGTGGCTGCACGAGATCACAGAAGAGCTGGCCGCACACGACAGGGCCCACCCCGAGGCCAAAGCCGCCCCGTTTGCGATCAACCAAATCGTTCACAAAAGCAACGACCGCTTGGAGCAAGACATGATGGTCTGCGCCAAGTACAAAGTGCCCATCGTGATCACGAGCCTGGGCGCACGCGAAGACGTGAACAAGGCCGTGCAAGCCTGGGGCGGCATCACGATGCACGATGTGATCTCCAACGTGTTTGCCCGCAAAGCCATTGAAAAAGGCGCAACCGGCTTGATCCCCGTGGCTGCTGGCGCGGGCGGCCACGCGAGTGTGAAAAGCCCCTTTGCGATGGTGCAAGAAATTCGCCAGTGGTTCGATGGCCCGCTCGCACTCAGCGGCTCGATTGCCACTGGCGGCGCGGTGCTGGCTGCGCAAGCCATGGGCGCAGACTTTGCCTACATCGGCAGCCTTTTCATCGCCACGCCAGAAGCCCGCGCCGTGGATGGCTACAAAGAGATGATCGTGGCCAGCAACTCAGACGACATCGTCTACAGCAACTTCTACACCGGCATCCACGGCAACTACCTGAAGGGCAGCATCAAAAACGCCGGCATGGACCCCGACAACCTGCCGCAAAGCGACCCCAGCAAGATGAATTTCGCCACCGGTGAAGGCGCAAACGCCGCCAAAGCCTGGCGCGACATCTGGGGCTGCGGCCAAGGCATCGGGGCGATTGATGCAGTGCGCCCCACGGCCGAGGTGGTGGCCAAGCTCAAACGAGAATACGCAGAAGCAAAAGCCCGAATCGGTCTGCGATAATCATGCGCTGCGTTGTTGAACGCAGCAGTCCTGTTCATTGCGCATGCGATGCCAACAGGAGCGGAAAAGGTTAAGGAAGCTTGGCAGAGCGGTTGAATGCAGCAGTCTTGAAAACTGCCGAGGATGCAAGTCCTCCGTGAGTTCGAATCTCACAGCTTCCGCCAACCGATTGTTGGCAACTGCCCGGGCGACACAGCTGCACGCGGCGATCACGCCAGCGGCACGGCCTGGATCATGGCTCGCACTTGCTCTGCCGCGCCCCTTCCTGCGTCTGAGACGGGGATGAGTCGATGCGCGATGCATTGGGGCAGGATGGTCTGCACGTCGTCTGGGGCGACGAAATCTCGGCCTTCGATGAGGGCTTGGGCTTTGGCAGCGCGGAGCACCGCGATAAGCGCCCGTGGGCTCAAGCCCTGCACGAACCAGCGGCCGTTGCGCGTGGCCTCGGCCAAGTCTTGCAGGTAGTTCAAAAGCGCCTCAGACACATGCACCCGTGTCGCTGCCGTCTGCAGCGCAAAAAGCTCGTCCACCGACAGCGGCGCACCCAGGCGATCAATCATCTGGCGACGGTCTTCGCCTTGGAGCAGGGCGCGCTCTGAAGCGCGATCGGGGTAGCCCAGGCTCACGCGCATCAAAAATCGATCCAATTGGCTCTCTGGCAGGGCGTAGGTGCCCAATTGATCGTGGGGGTTTTGCGTGGCGATCACGAAAAAGGGCTTGGGCA
>JAAFHN010000275.1 GCA_013298415.1 Comamonadaceae bacterium | reverse complement strand
GCGGCTTCAGCATGGAATCCGCCCGCTTGGAATCCTGTCTCAGATTGACCACCCCCCGTTCGGGCTGAGCCTGTCGAAGCCCTACCCAACCCTTCGACAAGCTCAGGGTGAACGGAGGTTTTATCTGCGGCAGGGCTTCAATCAGGCAAATCCACGCCATGTCCATTTACCTATGGTGCTTGTTGCTACAAATAAAGTATCGATCCAACGCTACCCAGCAGCCTGCGTGCGAGCGCCTACGCCGCGCGCGGCGCCTACTGCGAGCAGCAGCACGCATGCGGCACCCACGAGCGTGGCGCTGTAGTGGCCGCGATCCATCAGCATGCCGAACGCGATGGGGGCGATGGCAAAGCCCACGTCCAGGCCCGAATACACGGTGCCGTACACGCGGCCCGTGGCGCCTTTGGGGGTGGCGCGTTTGATCATCATGTCGCGGCTGGGGCCACCGATGCCAATCGCAAAACCGGTGGTGGCCAAGAGCGCCATCGTGCCCCATGCACCCAGCCAGCCAGTGGCAACCAACAGCAGCAAGGCCGCGCCGGTGGACATGCACACCGCGACCACTGTATCGCTGCGCTCGGGGCCGTTTTTGGCAGCCACAAAGCCGCCAGCGAACATGCCAAGTGCGCTCATGAGCATGTAGGCGGTCAGCGTGGCCGTGGCTTGCTCAAAGCTCACGCCGTGCAGGGCTTTGAGGATGGAGACCGAAAAGCTTTGCATCACCGCCAGCGTCATGGTGCTCAGCAAAAAGAAGCCAAAACACCACCAAATCACGGGTTTGCGCAGAAATTGCAGGGTGTCTGCGGTGGTTTCGCCCTCGGGCTTGCGGATCACGGTGGTGGCCAGATCGCTGCGGTTGAGCCACAGGATCAACATCACGCTGAGGTACATGCCCGCAGCCACCCAATACACCTGCCGCCAAGGCATGAAGAGCATCAAACCCACAAAAAGCGGCGGCGCAATCGCCCAGCCCAGGCTGCCCGTGAGCCCATGCACGCTGAAGGCATGGCCCAAGCGCTTGGCCGATACGCGCTGGTTCAGAATCGTGAAATCAATCGGGTGAAAGGGCGAATTGGCCAAGCCCGCGAGTGCGGCCGCGAGCAGCAGGCCGCTGTAGCCCGTGGCCCCGGATGCGGCAAGGCAAGCGAGCGCAAAGGTAGCCAGCGCGGCAAAGAGCACGGGGCGCGCGCCTACTTTGTCCACCACAAAGCCCGCCAATGCCTGCCCGATGCCGGATACGACGAAAAACACAGACATCAGCGCGCCCACTTCGGCATAACTCAGGCCGAAATCCTTGATGAACACCGGAAAGAGCGGCGGCAAGAGCATGTGCCCAAAATGCGAAGAGGCATGCGCCATGCCCACAAGCCCCATGACGCGGGCATCGTCTTTGAGCGCAACATCTGAAACGGCGGAGGCGGTGGTGTCGCTCATGGCTGCATCTTAGACCGTAGGGGAATGCGGGGGCAGGACAGCCATCACGCGAAACACGCGGAAAGGGATCGAAAAACACGAAAACGAGTTGGACTTTTGGTGTCTTTGTCTGATCAGGACCAAGCCTCAGATTGCGACCAACTCCGTTCGCCCTGAGCTTGTCGAAGGGTGCGCGAGGGCTTCGAAAGGCTCAGCCCGAACGGAGGGGTTGATGTGTTTGAGGCATGGTAAAAATCAAGTGATTTTGCCGATCTGTCCTAGCGTTTAAAACGTTGGTTGCTACTGATTAATGAGCGTCGCTACGCACCGCCAGCAATCGAAGCCCGTTGCTCCAAGTGCGCGCGCCAGCGCAGGATGTTGGGATGCGCTTCACCGGGCTTGACCCTCACGACTCGGGCGAAATCGACTGCGACGACGGTGGTGATGTCGGCGACGCTGAAGGCATTGCCAGCAACGAACTCGTGATCGGCCAACTGCGCGTTGAGCGTCAGCAAAAACTGCTGCAAGCGCGCGACGCCGCGTTCGGCAAGGGCTGGGATCTGGGCGTAGTTCGCAGGGCCGGGCAAGGCGCGGTTGGCCATGGCGGGCGAGCTGTTGCGCAGGGCTTCGGCAACAGCCATCAGGCCTTCAAACTCGGCGCGCCAGTTCCAGCTTGCGATGTGCGCTTTTTCAAGCGGCGTGCGGCCCAAAAGCGGCGGCTCGGGAAAGCGCGCCTCCAAGTAGGCGGCAATTGCGGCGTTGTCGGTGAGCACCTCGCCGCTTTCCAGGCGCAGGGCGGGCACGGTGCATTGCGGGTTGATGGCGCGGTAGGCGTCACCGAAGTGCTCGCCGCTGCGCAGATCGATTTGCACCGTATCGAATTCCGCGCCTTTTTCGCGGAGAAAGATCCGCGCCCGCCTGGGGCTTGGGGCAGTGGCGCAATCGTAGAGCGTGATTTCGGCCATGGCTCAGGTGGTCGGGTTCAGCTTGTCCTGGGTTTTCGTGTCGAAATCGCTTGCGTCGTGCCGCTCATGCAATTGCGTCTCGGGCGGGCCCATCACGCGGTTGACCATGCGGCCCCGCTTGGCTGCTGGTCGCTCCGCGATCTCGTTGGCCCAGCGCAGCACGTGGGTGTAGGTGTGCACTTGCAAAAACTCGCCCGCTTCGTACAGCGCGCCTTTGGCAAGCTGGCCGTACCAGGGCCAGGTGGCCATGTCGGCAATCGTGTAATCGTCGCCCGCCAAGTAGCGGGATTCGGCCAAATGGCGATCCAACACATCCATTTGGCGCTTCACTTCCATCGCATAGCGGTCAATCGCGTATTGGATTTTTTCAGGCGCGTAGGCATAAAAGTGGCCAAAGCCGCCGCCCAGAAACGGCGCGCTGCCCATTTGCCACATGAGCCACGACATGCAGGCGGCGCGCTTCTCAGTCGCAGTCGGCAAAAACGCGCCGAACTTCTCGGCGAGGTACACCAAGATCGCGCCCGACTCAAACACACGCAGCGGTTTGGCCAAGCTGTGGTCCACCAGCACGGGAATTTTGGAATTGGGATTGGCGGCTACAAAGCCAGAGCCAAACTGCGAGCCTTCGTTGATACGAACCAGCCAAGCGTCGTATTCCGCGCCGCTGTGGCCAAGGGCCAAAAGCTCTTCCAGCATCACCGTCACCTTCACGCCATTGGGCGTGCCGAGCGAGTAAAGCTGCAAAGGATGCTTGCCCACAGGCAGCGCCTTCTCATGCGTGGCACCCGCTACAGGCCGATTGATGTTGGCAAACCGGCCACCGCTGGATTCAGGCGGCGACCAAACTTTGGGGGGAACGTAGGCATTTGTCATGCCAGGAATGATGCCGCAGATTGGGCAATGGCGCTGACTCAGCCGGCCCGGCTCAGCTCACACCCGCTCCGCTGCCACCATCTCATCAAACCCCTCGCGTTTGCGAATCACACGGGCGGCTGAGCCGTTCACCAGCACCTCTGCGGCCCGACCTCTCGTGTTGTAGTTGCTGGCCATGCTGGCGCTGTAGGCGCCGGTGGAGAGCACGGCGAGAAAATCGCCTTGGGAGACTGCGAGCGTGCGGTCGCGGCCTATCCAATCGCCGCTTTCGCACACGGGGCCGACCACGTCGTAAGTGACGGCGGTGGCTTCACCAGCTTGCACGGGCACGATTTGGTGGAAGGCTTGGTACATCGCGGGCCGAGGCAGGTCGTTCATCGCTGCGTCGATGATGCAAAAGTTTTTTTGCTCGCCGGGTTTCAGGTACAGCACTTCGGTGAGGCACAGGCCTGCGTTGCCCACGATGCTGCGGCCTGGCTCCACGCAAATGTGTTTGCCGCCGTGGCCGCGCGCATCGATTTGCTTCAAGAGCGGTGCCCAAACCTCGACCACGCTGGGTGGCGGCGCGTTGCCGACGTAGTCAATACCCAAACCGCCGCCGAAATCGAGGTGTTCGAGCGCGATACCAGCCGCTTCCACAGCATCCACCAAATCGAGCATGCGATCCACGGCCTCTACATAAGGTGCGGCTTGGGTGATTTGCGAGCCGATGTGGCAATCGATGCCCACGATGCGCAAGCCGGGCAGCTTCGCCGCGCGCTGATAGGTGGCCAGCACGCGCTCTTGCGCCACGCCGAATTTGTTGCCCTTCAAACCGGTGGAGATGTAGGGGTGCGTTTTGGGATCGACATCGGGGTTCACGCGCAGGCTGATGGGAGCCACTTTGCCCGCGCTGAGCGCAACCTCGTTGAGCACATCGATTTCGGCTTCGCTTTCCACGTTAAAGCACGCAATGCCCACATCGAGCGCCAAGCGCATCTCGGCGCGGGTTTTGCCCACGCCGGAGAAGATGATGTCATCGCCCCGCGCGCCAGCGGCCAAGGCGCGCTGCAATTCGCCGCCGGAGACGATGTCAAAGCCGCAGCCCAGCGATGCGATCAGGCGAAGCACGCTCAGATTGCTGTTGGCCTTCATCGCGTAATGCACGCGGTGGCTGCGGCCTGCCAGCGCTTGGCTGTAGGCCTGCACGGCGCGGGTGATCGAGGCTTGCGACATCACATACAGCGGCGTGGCATGCTCGGCTGCGAGCTCGGCCAGATCCACGCCTTCGAGCATCAAGCGGCCATCAGGCGCGCGGT
>JAAFHN010000331.1 GCA_013298415.1 Comamonadaceae bacterium | reverse complement strand
CAGCGACCGCGTGATCCTGAACGCCGCCGTCGCACTCGGCAAAACTGGCGATGCCCGCGCGTTTGACGCGCTCAAAGCCCTGCCCGCACACCCCTCATGGAAAAACCAGAGCTGGGTGGCAGCCCTCAACGGCCTGCGAGAGCTGAGAGACCCACGCGGCATCCCGCTCGCCTTAGCCGCACTGCAAGACGCAAAAGCCGACCGCTGGACGCTCGCCACACCCGTGTGGGACCACCGCCTGGCCGCCGCCGACACCCTGCGCGCCCTCGGCGCTGGCGCGCAAGGCATGCCGCTGCTGCAAAACCACCTCGCCGATTCGCTCAAGCAAGGCCAGGTGAACGACAGCTTCTACAACGTCCAGCTCATGGTCGCACTAGCCCAACCGGAGGCGAAAGCGGCGCTTGACGCACTGCAAACGCGATTTGCCGATCTGCCTGGTGCGAAGGCAGCAGTAGAGGCCCTCAAACAGGGCCTGGAAGCACATCTGACGCTCAAAACACCGTAGAGCTTGCAATCACCACTAAAATCGTGTGACACGAACTTAGTGTCACACGATTTTAGTGTTAATCTCTGGGCATGAAAAACGTGACCATCACCGTGGAAGACGACGTGCTCGAATGGGCGCGGATCGAGGCTGCCAAGCGCAATTCCAGCGTTTCGCGAATGCTGGGTGACTACATGGCTGAAATGCGCAAGCGCGCTGATGCCTACGAGCACGCCTATCAATCCTGGCTCGCGTCCACACAAACGCCATTGCCAGCCTGGGCATCGGACGGCGTGAGATACCCCACGCGGGAAGAAACCTACGACAGGGCCGCCCAGCGGTCGGACTACGCCAAACACCATGCGCAGGCCCAACCGTGAGCGGCGAGACCCTGGTCGCCGTTGATACCAACATCCTCATCTGCGCAGAGGATGCCGCTGATCCGGCCAAGAGACAAATGGCTATCGCCTGGCTCGATCACCTTTGGCGCAAACGCATCGGTCGCGTGAGCAACCAGGCGCTCAACGAGTTTTACGTGAATGTGACGCGCAAGATTCAGCCGCCGATGCCGCAAGGCGATGCGCGGGCCAAAGTGCGCCGCTACGCAGCCTGGAACCCTTGGCAAGTTGACCAGGCCACCATCGAAACCGCCTGGGGCTTGGAGGCGAATCACCGCTTGCACTACTGGGACAGTCTCATGCTGGCCGCTGCCCAGCACATGGGTTGCGCGTATGTGCTCAGCGAAGACATGGGCCACAACCAACGCTACGGCGCAGTCACTGTCGTCAATCCGTTCACGCAGCCCATCCAGTGGCTCTACGACCTATGAGTTCTGCCTTTTCTCACCCGTCACCCATCTCCCGTCTGCGCGCCGATGTGCAGGGCATGCACGCCTATGCGATCCAGCCAAGCGCCGGCTTCATCAAGCTGGATGCGATGGAAAACCACCACCGCTTGCCGCTGGAGTTGCAGCGGGCCTTGGGCGAGCGGCTCGGTGCGCTGGCGATCAACCGCTACCCGGCCACGCGCATCGACGACTTGAAGGCCGCCTTAGCGCGCCACGCCCAAGTGCCACAAGGCTGCTCGCTGATGCTGGGCAATGGGTCTGACGAGTTGATTTCGCTGCTGGCACTCGCCGTGGCCAAGCCGCTCGGTGCGTCAGTTGCGTTAGGCGAGCCTGCCACCATCCTCGCCCCCGTGCCAGGCTTTGTGATGTACGCCATGAGCGCGCAGTTCCAAGCCCTGCCGTTCGTGGGTGTGGATTTGCTGCCGAACTTTGAGCTGGATGTGCCTGCCATGCTGGCTGCGATTGCCAAGCATCGCCCAGCAGTCACTTACCTCGCTTGCCCGAACAACCCGACCGCAAACCTGTGGCCAGCCAAGGATGTGGATGCCGTGATCGCCGCCTGCGCCGAAGCGGGTGGTATTTGCGTGATTGACGAGGCCTACACACCGTTTGCCTGCGAAAGCTACGCGAACCGCATGACGCAGCACAGCCACGTGCTCGTGATGCGCACGATGAGCAAATTTGGCTTAGCGGGTGTGCGCATCGGCTACATGTTTGGCCCGAGTGCGCTCGTGGACCAGATCGACAAGCTTCGCCCGCCCTACAACATCAGCGTGCTGAATGCGGAGTGCGCGATCTTTGCGCTGGAGCACGAGCCGATCTACGCCGAGCAGGCCAAAACCATCCGCGCCGACCGCGCCGCGTTGATGCAGGGCTTGCAGCAAATCGTCAACCTGCAAGCCTTTCCCAGCCAAGCCAACATGATTTTGGTGCGCGTGTCCGGGGAGAGCACTGAGCCGCACGGCAACGCCGATGCAGCCTTTGCCCACCTCAAATCGCAAAAAATCCTAGTCAAGAACGTCAGCCGCATACACCCGCTGCTGCACAACTGCCTGCGTTTGACGGTGGGCAGCGCAGAAGAAAACGCCGCCATGCTGGCCGCCCTGGCTCGGCTCCCAAATCCCTGACAATCTGGGGCATGACAGCGCGCACCGCCACCGTCAGCCGCAACACGGCTGAAACCCAAATCACCATCAGCTTGAACTTGGACGGTTCGGGCAAGGCCGAACTCTCCACCGGCATTGGCTTTTTCGACCACATGCTCGACCAAATCGCGCGCCACGGCTTGATCGACCTCACGATCCAAGCCAAAGGCGATTTGCACATTGACGGCCACCACACGGTGGAAGACGTGGGCATCACGCTGGGGCAGGCTTTTGCGCAGGCTGTGGGTGACAAAAAGGGCATCACACGCTACGGCCACAGCTATGTGCCGCTGGATGAAGCCTTGAGCCGCGTGGTGGTGGATTTTTCAGGTCGGCCTGGCTTGCACATGCCCGTGGAGTTCACCAGCGGTGCGGTGGGCGGGTTTGATACGCAGCTGACGTTTGAGTTTTTTCAAGGTTTTGTGAATCACGCGGGCGTGACGCTGCACATCGACAACATCAAAGGCAGCAACGCACACCACCAAATTGAGACGATTTTCAAAGCCTTTGCCCGCGCCCTGCGCATGGCGCTCACGCCCGATCCGCGCTCTGCAGGCGTGATTCCCTCGACCAAGGGCAGCTTGTAGGCCGCTTTGGGGCTTTGGGAAGGCAGTTGGGGCTCTATTTTGAGCAAATACCCATCACTGTCCAAGTATTTATTACATTCTTTGCTACATAAAAGTGAGTAAACAGCAGTCTGTGGTGGTGGTGGATTACGGCATGGGCAACCTGAGGTCGGTGGCACAAGCCGTGCGAAAGGCTGCCGAAGATCTGAATTGCGATGTGCGGATCACGCACAGCCCCGCCGATGTGGGTGCCGCAGACCGGGTGGTGTTGCCCGGCCAAGGTGCGATGCCCGATTGCATGCGCTGCTTGCGCGAATCAGGATTGCAAGAAGCGGTGCTGCGCGCAGCCGCCAGCAAGCCGCTCTTTGGCGTGTGTGTGGGCATGCAAATGCTGCTGGATACCAGCGAAGAAGGCCCCACGCACGGCCTAGGTTTGATCCCCGGCGAGGTGAAAAGATTCCAGTTGGCTGGCCGCCTGCAAGCCGATGGCAGCCGCTTCAAAGTGCCGCAAATGGGCTGGAATCGCGTGCATCCTTCGCAGCAGCATGCACTGTTTCGGGGCGTGGCTGAAGGAAGCTACTTCTATTTTGTGCACAGTTTTTACGCATCGCCGTCTTCAGCAAGCCACAGCTTGGCCGAAGCTGATTACGGCGGGCGCTTCACAGCGGCCTTGGTGCGCGATAACATCGTGGCCACGCAGTTTCACCCCGAAAAAAGCGCCTCACAAGGCCTCCAGCTTTATCGAAACTTTCTCACTTGGCAGCCTTGATGCGCGGATTGACACCCCCGTCTGACCGCAAAACGCGTCGGGCCGCCTCGCCCACCATGCTCCTCATCCCAGCCATTGATTTAAAAGACGGCCAAGCTGTGCGTTTGCAGCAAGGCGACATGAAAGCCTCCACCGTTTT
>JAAFHN010000575.1 GCA_013298415.1 Comamonadaceae bacterium | reverse complement strand
GGCGTTACCACCGAAAACTATCTGCGCGGCGTGCAAACCAGCGATGCCAGTGGCCAGCTGAGTTTTGTCACAGTCTTCCCCGGGTGCTACTCAGGCCGCTGGCCGCACATCCACTTCGAGATATTCAGCAGCTTGGCCGCCGCCACCTCAGGCCGCAGCGCCGGCAAAACCAGCCAGCTCGCGCTGCCCCAAGCCCCAAGTGACGCCGTCTATGCCACCAGCGCCTACACCGGCAGCGCCGCCAATCTGCGCGGCATCACCCTCGCCTCAGACGGCATCTTCAGCGATGGCGTCAGCCTCCAGCTTGCCAGCGTCACGGGCGATGTGGCGAGAGGATTCACAGCCACTTTGCAGGTGAATGTGCCTGGTTGAGGATATTCAAAAAACATAGCATCGAATGCTTGTTTCACGTTGACATAACCTGGCAATCACCTGGCCCTCACACCGCCTGAGTCGCACCAGCGCTGCCCGTCTGCCGTGAGCAAGGCCCATTCGTTCGCCCCCAGGCGCTCTGCGTAGGCCATGCGCACCCGAAACCGCATGGCGTGGCCGCGCAAAGCTTGACCAAGCACGAGGCTATCGATAGGGAAAAGGTCGTCCCCACCCGCTGACTCGGTCATGCTGCGGCCCTCAGCCCCGCCAAACGGCGGCATTGCCTTCGCCGCTGACCTGCGCGCGGCCTAGGGCTTGAAGGGTGGCTAGGATTTTTTTGGGGTTTTTCCAGGGGCCTTTGCCTTTGAATTTGGCTTCCAGCTGGGTTTGGGCTTGTGGGCGCGTTCTTATGGCATCCGCGGCGGCTTTCACTTGGCTTGCGAGCGTGTTGGGCCAATGAATGGCGGTTTGGGGCTTGGACTGGCTGCTTTTGCCGCGTTGCCGCCGGGATTGACGTCGGAGTCGGACTCGGAAGTGGTTTTGGAGCCCTTCCCAGGCGTTTTTGATGCGTTTTGGCTTCTCTGTCCTGGTGTTTTCAATGTTTGCTGCTATTGTTTTTGTAGTTTTCAGGCGCAAACATTCAATGGGCGAAGGCAGTTTAGAGCATGCTTGCGGGCAGGAACTTCCGGGCGCGGGCCATGTCAGGAGTGAATACGATGCACGAACTGGAGTTGAAGATGCACCACAGCCACAGTTTGAAGGAAGACCTGAGCCACTGGGAGCGGACGCTTCAAGGTGGCTTGCAACCTAGCTTGCAGTCTCGCTTGCAGAGCAGCTTGCCGCCATCGCGTCGGCTTGTGGTGGGGGCTGTGGGCGCGGCGGGTTTGGCGCTTTTGTCGTCTGGCGCGGCGGGTGCGCTGGCGCAAGCTTGTGAAGAGATTCCGAGCGAGACGGCAGGGCCTTTTCCGGGCAATGGCACGCAGGGCCTGGGTTGGCGGGGAGGGCCGAACGTGCTGAACATGCAGGCGGTGGTGCGGCGCGATGTGCGCGCGAGCATCGGCTCGGCCAGCGGCGTGGCGGCGGGCGTGCCGCTCACGCTGAGTTTGACCCTGCAAAACGCAAAAACCTGCGCGCCGCTGGCCAACAAGGCCGTTCACATTTGGCATTGCGATGCGCTCGGCCGCTACAGCTTGTACTCGCCTGGCGCTGAGCGCGAGAACTACTTGCGCGGCGTGCAGGTGAGCGATGCGCAGGGGCGTTTGAGCTTTGTCACGGTGTTTCCGGGGGCGTATCCGGGGCGCTGGCCGCACATTCACTTTGAGGTGTTTGGCAGCTTGGAGCAGGCGCTCGGCGGCAAGCGCTCCGGCAAAACTTCCCAGCTTGCCTTGCCCAAAGCGGCCTGCGAGGCGGTGTACGCCACTGCGGGCTATGAGGGCAGCGCGGGCAGCTTGAAGGGGCAGTCTGTGGCCTCAGACTTTGTGTTCCGAGGCGGCGGCGAGCTGCAAACAGCCAAGGCGGAAGGCGACGCAGCGCGCGGGTTTGTGGCGAGTTTGCAGGTGAATCTTGCAGCTTGACAGTTCAAAAATAATAGCGACAAATGATTATTTCACTAGGACAGAGGGCATAAATTGATCGAAAAACAGCTCGCCGAGGCCCAGGAGTGCCTTCCCACGCTCTTCGTGTCGCACGGCGCGCCCACTTATGCGCTGGAGGGCGGCTTGGCGGCGGAGGTTTTGCGGGCTGCCGTGTCCGCTTTGCCGCTGCCCAAAGCAGTGCTTGTGGTGTCTGCCCATTGGATCACGCGCGAGCCAAGGGTGGCTGTGAGTGCCGCGCCGCGCACGATTCACGACTTTGGCGGCTTTCCTGAGCCGCTTTACCGCTTGCAGTACCCAGCGCCAGGCGCGCCCGGCGTGGCGCGGCGGGCTGCCGAGCTTTTGAGGGCGGCAGGCTGGGCGGCTGAAGAGGATGCCGCTTGGGGCTTGGATCACGGTGCATGGGTGCCGCTGATGCACATTTGGCCGGATGCGAACCTGCCGGGGTTTCAGGTGTCGATCCCGCACACGCTCACGCCTGAAACG
>JAAFHN010000120.1 GCA_013298415.1 Comamonadaceae bacterium | reverse complement strand
CCCGCAAAACCCAAACCCACCTCGACCGCTGCCTGACCTGCCGCAACTGCGAAACCACCTGCCCCAGCGGCGTGGACTACGGCCACTTGGTGGACATCGGCCGAAAAATCGTAGATGAGACTGTGGAGCGGCCCGCTGCTGAATCGCTCACGCGCTGGATGCTTAAAGTTGGCCTGCCCTCGCCGCTGTTTGGCCCAGCCATGGCCGTGGGCCAAGCCGTGCGCGGCTTGCTGCCCGAATCGCTGAAAGCCAAAGTGCCTGAAAAGCGCGATGCGGGCAACTGGCCCGCGCACGATCCCAGCCGCCCCCAAGTGCTGCTGCTCAAAGGCTGCGTGCAGCCCAGCATGGCGCCCAACATCAATGCCGCCGCCGCCCGCGTCTTGCACGCCGCAGGCTTCTCAGCTCAAGAAGTGCCGCAAGCCACCTGTTGCGGTGCCGTGAAATACCACCTGAACGACCACGAAGGCGGCAAGGCCCACATGCGGCAAAACATCGATGCCTGGTGGCCGCTGATCGAGGCGGGGCAAGTGCATGCGATTGGCATGACGGCATCGGGCTGCGGCGCGATGGTCAAAGACTATGGTCACGCCCTGCAGCACGACCCAGCCTACGCAGCGAAGGCCAAGCGCGTGTCTGAGCTTTGCAAAGACCTTTCCGAGCTGATTTTTGATTCAAATACCCCCTCTGTCCAGGTATTTGCATCATCTGTTGCTACAAAAATAAAAGCAAAACCCAAGCTCACCTTCCACCCCCCTTGCACCCTGCAACATGGCCAGAAGCTGCGCGGCGGTGTAGAAGCAGGCCTGCGCGCCATGGGATTCGACGTGCAAATTGCAGCGAGAGACCCCCACCTGTGCTGCGGCTCCGCAGGCACCTACAGCGTGCTCCAACCCGAGCTTGCCAAACAGCTGCGTGACAACAAGCTCGCAGCGCTCAGCGAAACCCAACCCGAGGCAATCGTCAGCGCCAACATCGGCTGCATCACCCACCTGCAAAGCGGCACCCAAACTCCCGTGCGGCATTGGGTGGAGGTGGTGGATGAGGCCTTGAGGCCTGGCTAACCAAGAACTAAACTGCACCGCATGACCCGCGAGCAAGCCCTTCAAATCCTGTCTGCGCAGCGTGAGCTGCTGGCGGAGAAATTTGGTGTGCGCTCTTTGGCGCTCTTTGGCTCTACCGCTCGAAACGAAGCGACTGCGCAAAGCGACGTGGACATTTTGGTGGGCTTTGATGGGCCCGCCACCTCGGCGCGCTTCTTTGGCTTGCAGTTCTTCTTGGAAGACTTGCTGGGTCGCTCCGTGGATTTGGTGACCGACCGCGCCCTGCGCCCTGAACTCAGGTCCTACGTGGAGCGAGATCTCGCGCATGTCTGAGGGGCCGCGTCAACGCGAACTGCGCATTGAGCGGGGTTGAGCCTCGGCCACCGCTCTTTCGCGGTGCCTCAGCTGAGCGGCAGCGCCAACTGCACGCGAATCGCGTCTTCCACGGCGAGCAAATCGTCAGCGGTCAACACATCCAGCCGCGAGGTGAGCCGAGTCTTGTCAGCCGCCATGATTTGATCGGCCATGGCCTTGCTGGCTGAGCCTGCCACGGTGATCATCGCTTCGCCCGGACAAACCCGCTCTGCATTGCTGGTGAGCGGCACGAGCACAACGCCGGCCAAATGCCGATTGGCGGCATCGTTGCTCACGATTGGAGTTTCCTCAGGCCAAAGCGGTGCTCGTGAGCTTGGATGCGCCGCTCGGCTCCGTTTCGGCCACTGGCATCGAAGGGGTGGAGGCGATTGACTGGCTGCTCAGGCCCGCAAGATGAGCGTCAGGGCTTTTTGCCTAGCCCGAGCTTTGCGGCGCTTTCGGTGTAGAGCGCGGTTTTTTCCTTCATGAAGGCATCCATTTTGTCGGCGCCCACGTTGACCAGCTCAAAGCCAGCTTTGGCCGCCAGTTCCTTCATCTCGGGATCGTTGTTCAGCGCCTGCCACAGATCAGAGAGCTTGCGCTTGGCCTCAGCCGATGTGGATTTCGGCACGCCGATGCCTCGGTAAGCGCCGTCAACCCAGTTCACGCCGAGCTCCTTGAAGGTGGGCACTTGGGGCAACAGCGGATGGCGCTTTTCCATGGCCACCGCGATGGGGCGCACCTTGGTCGATTGCGAAATCGCAAAGGGCACGTAAGTCATCGCGCCATCCACTTGCGCGCCGATCACTGCCGTTGCCATGTCGCCCGTGCCTTTGAAGGGCACATAGATGGTTTTCACGCCGAAGGCGGCGTTCAGCCGCTCATGCGCTGCGTGGTTGGCGGAGTTAAGGCCAGAGCCACCCAGCGAGAACTTGCCCGGCTCCTTCTTTGCAGCCGCGAGGAAGTCTGCAAAGTTTTGAATCGGGCTGCTGGAAGGCACCACCAAGGTGTCTGGCGTGTAGTGAAACCAAAACACGGGCGTGATGTCGCTGGTTTTGTACTGCACCTGGCCCTCGATGGGCTGAAACACGATGTGCGGCAAGTTCACGCCCACCACATTGAGCCCGTCGCCCGGCAGCGTGTTCATCTGGCCCCACATCAGCGCGCCGCCAGCGCCTGCCTTGTACTGCACCACGGTGTCGATGGCCGGGCAGGCTTTCTTGAGCACCTTTTGCTGGTGGCGGGCAGACAAGTCTGACTCGCCGCCTGGCGGAAAGGCTTGCCAGTACTGCACGTTTTTATCCACGCAGGCCACAGGAGCTTGCGCGAATGCGCTGCAAGCCAAGCTGAGCGAAAGCGCGGCAAGGCCTTGAGCCAACAGCACCTTACGGGTTGTGTTTCGAATCATGTCAGTCTCCTGGAACAGGTTTTACAAACGCTCGCAAACAGCGGCAGTCACTTGGGCTGTGCTTGCCTTGCCGCCCAAGTCTCGCGTGTGCAGCTTGACATCCGCTGTCACGGCTTCAATCGCTGCCATCAAGCGCGCAGCGGATGCCTGCTCGCCCAAGTGCTCCAAGAGCATCACCACCGACCAAAACGTGCCAATTGGATTGGCCACGCCCTGGCCCATGATGTCAAAGGCCGAGCCGTGGATCGGCTCAAACATGCTGGGGTAGCGCCGTTCGGGATCGATGTTGCCAGTGGGCGCGATGCCCAGGCTGCCGGCCAACGCGGCTGCAAGGTCGCTCAAGATATCCGCGTGCAAATTGGTGGCAACGATGGTATCCAGGCTCGCGGGGCGATTCACCATGCGGGCGGTGGCCGCGTCCACCAGCTCTTTGTCCCATCGCACATCGGGAAACTCTGCTGAGATTTGCACCGCAATCTCGTCCCACATCACCATCGCGTGGCGCTGTGCATTGCTTTTCGTGACCACCGTGAGCAGCTTGCGCGGCCTGGATTGCGCCAGGCGAAAGGCATAGCGCAGGATGCGCTCCACGCCCACGCGGGTCATCATCGACACATCGGTGGCCACCTCGATGGGATGGCCCTGATGTACACGCCCGCCCACGCCGGAATATTCGCCTTCCGAGTTCTCGCGCACGATCACCCAGTTCAGATCTTGCGGCGCGCAGCGCTTGAGCGGCCCATCGATGCCAGGCAAGATGCGCGTGGGCCGCACGTTGGCATATTGATCGAAGCCTTGGCAAATTTTGAGCCGCAAGCCCCACAGCGTGATGTGGTCAGGAATGTGCGGATCGCCTGCCGAGCCGAACAAAATGCCATCCATGTGCCGAATCTGCGTCAGGCCGTCTGCGGGCATCATCAAGCCGTGCGCGCGAAAGTAGTCGCCGCCCCAGTCAAAACTGCTGGCCTGGATCGCAAAGTGCCCAGCGCTTGCGGCCAGCTTTTGCAGCACCTCGATCCCGGCAGGCACCACTTCTTTGCCGATGCCGTCTCCGGGTATGGCAGCAATTTGATAAGTCTTCATGGCACAAACTGTAGTGCGGGCGCAGCTCAATAATTGCGAGAAAATTCAATCCACCTTTAACCCTGAGTTAACGCCAAAGGCATGACACCAGCTTCGATTGACCCCGCAGATTTGCGCTTCATGGCCACGATTGCCGGATGCGCCAGCCTGAGCGCGGCTGGCAGGGAGTTGGGCGTCAGCACCGCTGCGGTGAGCAAGCGCTTGAGCCAACTCGAAACCCGCTTGGGCCTGCGGCTCGTTGTTCGCAGCACCCGGCGCATGGGCCTCACGCCCGAGGGCGACACTTTTGTCTCACACGCCAGGCGCATCTTGGCCGACATCGACGGCTTGGCCCATGCCCTGCGCGGCACGCAGGCCCTGCCCAGTGGCCTGCTGCGCGTGAACGCCACATTGGGCTTTGGGCGCAGCCAAATTGGCCCTCTGCTGGGCCGTTTTGTGCGGGCCAACCCCGGTGTGCAGGCGCAGCTTCAGCTTTCGGTAGACCCGCCGCCGCTCACCGAAGATGCGTTTGACGTGTGCATCCGCTTTGGCCCGCCCCCCGATGCGCGCGTGATGGCCAAGCGCTTGGCGGTCAATCGGCGCGTGCTGTGCGCGGCGCCTGAATACTTGGTCGAGCATGGTGAGCCGCAACACCCTGAAGACTTGGCGCGCCACCGCGTGATCGGCATCCGGCAAGGGGCCGAGGCCTATGGCTTGATTCGGCTTGCCCGAATGGATCGCGCCAACACGGGAGCACAGAGAGCGCAAGCCAACGCCTGGAAACAAGTGAAAACCGAGGGCTCGCTGACCAGCAACGACGGCGCGATTGCCGTGCAATGGGCTCTGGATGGGCATGGCATCGTGCTGCGCGCGCAGTGGGACGTGCAAGCCCACTTGAACACCGGGCGGCTGGTGCAGGTGCTGAAAAATTACCAGAGCCCCAATGCCGACATTTACGCGGTTTACCCAGCGCACCACCAAGCAACACCCAGGGTGCGTGCGTTCGTGGATTTTTTGGCCGCTGAGTTTGCCCTGAGGCCAGACGCACAAGCCCTGCCCTGAGCGCTCAAGCCTTCAAGCCATCAATCCGCAGCCGCGTGTGTTGGCACCCTAGCCGCCAATGCGCACATGAGCTCGTAGGCAATCGTGCCGCCGGACTGGGCGACTTCGTCGATGGGCAGGGTCGCGCCAGGATGTTCGGCGCTTTGGCCCCAGAGCACGGCTTCGGAGCCAATGGCGGAATTTGGTTGCTGGGTGATGTCCACTGCCAGCATGTCCATGCTCACACGGCCGACCGTTTTGCAGCGCTGGCCCGCGATGAGCACGGGCGTGCCGGTCGGGCAATGTCTGGGGTAGCCATCTGCGTAGCCGCAAGCAACGATGCCGATGCGCATGGGCTCGGTGGCAGTGAAGCTGGAGCCGTAGCCCACGGTATCGCCTGGCTGCAAGTCTTGCGTGCCGATGATGCGGCTTCTGAGGCTCATCGTGGGTTTCAAGCCCCAATCTGCTGCCGAATGGGCGGGGGCATCCGGCGCGCTGCCGTAGAGCGCGATGCCGATGCGCACCCAATCCGCGCGCACGGCCTGGCTCTCGGCATCATCCCCCGCCGCCCAAATCAACGTGCCCGCGCTGTTGGCCACAGAGCGCTCGCCGCTCAAGCCTTCGGTTGCCGCGTTGAAGGCCGCCATTTGGTGCGCAATGCCGCGCGGGCCATCGGCATCGGAAAAATGCGTGGCCAGCACGATTTCTTCCACCTGCGGCAAGGCATCAAGCCGGGCATAGGCGGCGCGGTAGTGCTGGGGCTTGAAGCCAAGCCGGTTCATGCCACTGTTCATCTTGAGCACCACGGTATGCGGCGCATCCGTTTTGTGCGCGGCGAGCATGTCGATTTGCTCTTCGCAATGCACCGCGTGCCACAGCTTCAAGCGTGAGCACAGCTCCAAATCGCGCAGCTCAAAGCAGCCTTCGAGCAGCAAAATCGGCCCCCGCCAGCCCAAGGCGCGCACGCGCTCGGCCTCTGCCAAATCCAAAAGCGCAAAGCCATCCGCCGCGCGCAGCCCCTCAAACGCCCGCTCGATCCCATGCCCATACGCATTGGCTTTCACCACTGCCCAGCGCTTGTGCGCCTGCGCGCGCGCTGAGGCCGTGGCCAAGTTGTGCCGAAGCGCGTCAAGGTGGATGGTGGCAGAGATGGGTCTTGGCATGGGCTATCCTCGAAAGGCAAGATTTGGAGCAGTTTTACAGGAGATCAGGAGATAGGGAAGAACAGCCAAAAATATTGGTTGTTGCCTACGAACTTCGGAGCCTTCAGATGAAACTGGTACCGCCTTCCAAAAACTCATTCAAACGGCTGTTTTCCTGATCTCTTGATCTCCTGTGAAAACTGCCCCGTTCCCCCCGCGCTCATGACCCCAACCGCCACCGCCCTTGCCATGCTTGCTGTGGCGTTCAACGCATTTGCTTGGGGCGTGGCGTGGTGGCCGTTTCAGCGCTTGAATGCTTTGGGCCTGCATGCGCTTTGGGCCACGGCTTTGATCTACATCTTGGCGGTGATCGTGCTCACGGTACTCAAGCCCCGCGCTTGGGGCTCGCTCATTCGGCATCGAGGCCTCTGGGCACTGTGCGCGGCATCGGGCGTGACCAATTTGGCTTTCAACTGGGGCATCTCGATTGGCGATGTGGTGCGGGTGGTGCTGTGTTTTTATTTGATGCCGCTGTGGAGCTTGCTGCTCGCTTGGGCCTGGCTTGGCGAGAGGCCCACGCGGGCGGCTTGGGCGCAAATCCTGCTCGCACTCGTCGGCATGCTGCTCGTGCTCTCGCCTTGGAATGGTGCGTTTGCCAAGCCCATTGGCCTGCCTGAGGCGCTTGGCGTGCTCGGCGGCCTGAGCTTTGCCTGGACCAACCTCTTGCTGCGCCGCCATGCCGCGCTGCCCAGCGAGGGCCGCAGCATGGCGATGTTCACCGGCGGTGCGTTCTTCTCTGGGCTGATGGCGCTCGTGCTCGGCGGCGCGGGTGTGGTGGCCACGCCTCCGGCCTTCGCGATGAGCTGGGCCATGCTGCTGCTCGGCTTGGCGGTGTTCTACCTTGCTGCCAACATGAGCCTGCAATACGGCGCAGCGCGCTTGATGCCGCGCGTCACTGCGCTCGTGCTGCTGTCTGAAGTGGTGTTTGCCAGCGTCTCCAGCTGGCTCCTGGGTGCATCGGCGCTCAGTTGGAATGTGATTGCAGGCGGTGCGCTGGTGATCGGCGCTGCGGCAGTTTCAGGTTGGGTCGCCAGCAACCAAGATCAAAAATCATAGCAACAAACCATGAAAACAATTGGACAAAGTGCTGTTTTGATCAAAAAATGCGCCTCACAAAGGCTTTTTCTTCCTCTTGATCTCCTGATCTCCTGTAAAACTGCCCCTGACTCCCACAGCCCAATCCCATGAAACCCACCGCCATTTCCACCGATGTGCTGT
>JAAFHN010000296.1 GCA_013298415.1 Comamonadaceae bacterium | reverse complement strand
GCTCACAGGTGGCCTGTTGCGCCCAACCGGCCTGCCTCACAGCCCGGCTGAGTTGGCCTCGGCTGGCTTGATGGCACTTGTGCGGGAGAAAACGCACGGCTGTCCCAGTATTCAGGGTGTTCATTGCTATGACTTTTGAACTTCTTCAGAGCCAAAGGTGCAAAGCCAACTCACGGCCAATCCGCTTCGCCGCAGCGGACAGCGGGAGGAACATCGCCCTGGGGTTTATCCGGCCACAGCGACGCGTTCCACCGAGCTTGCTCCGTATTTTGTAGCGCTTGATGCCCTGAACAATTGGACAGTCGGCTCATTTGACGCAAAAATGGGCTTGAGCGTCAGGTCAAACTGCTAATCTGCGGCTGATGAGCGAACCTGCCAAATCTGCCGAAGCCGCCCGTCGCGCCAGCTTGCTGGAGCTGGCGCGACGCCACCAGCGCTTGCTGGCGGTCGTGGCATTTTTGTTGGTGCTGCTGGCACTGTTTCAGCTGACTGGCTTGCGCAGCCAAATGAACCTGGGCTACATCCACGACCAGCTGGTGGAACACCCGGTCGCTGGCTTGCTCTTGTTTGTGGCGCTGTTTTGCCTGGGCAATCTGATCCAAATCCCCGGCTGGATTTTTCTGGCAGCTGCCGTGCTGGCGCTCGACCAATGGGCAGGCGGCGTGGCCACCTACGTGGCGGCCTGCACCTCCTGCGGCCTCACTTTTGTGCTGATTCGCTTGCTGGGCGCCGATGCGCTGCAAAAGCTGCAAAACCCGTTGGCTCGTCGCGTGTTGCAGGGGCTGGATGCGCGACCAGTTTTCAGCGTGGTGCTGGCGCGCATGCTGTTTCAAACCCTGCCCGCGCTGAACTACGCCCTCGCCATGTCGGGCATCAAACTGCGCCACTACGCCCTCGGCACCGTGCTCGGGCTTCCGCTCCCCATTGCGCTGTACTGCTACTTCTTCGAGTCCTTGGCGAAGGCGCTGAATATCCATTGAGCGCTTGAGCAGCGGGCCACTCAGCTCGCTTCGGTCGCTGCTGGGGCCAAATCAGCCCTGCGCCACCCTGTGCGCCACCGCCTTCATCAGCGCTTGCACCTCTGCCGTCGGCTGCGCATCGGCATTGCGCCAATAGGCCGCGCCGTTGGGTTCGCGCTGCACGAGCTTGGCATTGATGAGTTCGCGGCGGAGCGTCACGGGGTCATGAAAGGCGTTGAGCTGGGCCAAGATGGCGGTGATTTCGCCTTCGGTGAAGCGGGCGCTTGCGTCTAAGCGCATCCAAAGCGGCCAGATCACTTGATCGGCAATGCTGCGTTTGGCGGGCCAACGCAATAGGCGGCCCTTGCGATCAAAGTAGCTGAGCGCTCGCCACACGGCCAGGCGCTGGGCGTCTGAGAGATCGGGCGCCAGCTCGCGCAGCACGTCGGCTTCTTGCGCAAACTCGCTCTTTGCGGCGGCCCGGGCCTGCAGGTAGTGCGTGGGCTTGTTGGCAGGCGGAGTTAGCACCAGCTCACTGGATGGGGCTTGTGAAGCCTGACTTTCCGCGCCTACAACAGTGGTTTCAGCGACGCGCTTGGCCGTTTGGTGGTTGCGGTGGCCTGCCGCTTGGGCCAGGGTTTGCAGCCAGGTGCTGTGGCCCCAAGTGTGGGCGGGCGCGGGGCCGTCTTGCGCCTCCTGCACACTGCGGCGCAAATGGCGCGCCAAGCTGCTCACATCGGGCACCGCAAAGGGCACGGGGATTTTGGTCACGTCGGTTCCTTGGTTTCAAAACATGGAACAGAGCCGGGATCAGCCGCGCTTGAGAAGGCGGCTGCGCAGGGGATCGCCCACTTGCCTGAAGGCGCTGTTCATGAAGACAAGCAACACGAAAGCCTCAGAAAAAAATCACAGGTTCAGCGCAGCACGGCTGTGCTGGGGCGATGCCTGGGTGAACTGTTGACCCGGAGCCTGCATTTTAGCGACGAAGCTTGGCACCACGGGAAAACTACATAATTCATAGCAACAAACCATGAAAACACATGGACAGAGTGGCAATAAATCATCAAATTCCATGATTTCGCCCCACCCAATGCCACAATGAGCGCCATGAAACGACTTTGGCTGCTGTTTTCGCAATCCGTCACCGTGATTTTGGCGGCGTACTTTGTGGTGCAAACCATGAAGCCGCAGTGGCTTGCCGCGCCAAAGCCGCAGTTGAGCGCAGGCTCCGTGCCCCTGGTGCAGGCCAGCCCGGCAACCACAGATGTGCCACCGCCGGGATCGTTTCGCGTGGCGGCGCAGCGCGCCTCTGCCGCAGTGGTGAGCATCAACACCAGCAAAACCCGCAAAAAGGGCCAAAAGCCCGAGGCGGCAGACCCGTGGTTTCGCTTCTTCTTTGGCGATCGCGATGTGCAGCAAGGCCCACAAGAAGGCTTGGGCTCGGGCGTGATCGTGAGCCCAATTGGCTATGTGCTCACTAACAACCATGTGATCGAGGGGGCGGACGACATCGAAGTGGTGCTCTCCGACAGCCGCCGCGTGAAAGCCAAAGTGATCGGCACCGATCCCGAAACCGATTTGGCCCTGCTGAAGATCGAGCTGGATCGCCTGCCGGTGATCGTGTTTGGCAATTCCGACCAGCTCCACATCGGCGACCAGGTGCTCGCCATCGGCAACCCGTTTGGCGTGGGCCAAACGGTGACAGGCGGGATCGTGAGCGCCACTGGCCGCAACCAGCTCGGTATCAACACCTTTGAGAACTTCATCCAAACCGATGCGGCCATCAACCCCGGCAACTCCGGCGGCGCGCTGGTGGACACGCAAGGCCAACTTCTCGGCATCAACACCGCGATCTACAGCCGATCCGGCGGCAACATGGGCATTGGCTTTGCCATCCCTGCCAGCACCGCACGGCAGGTGATGGAAGCTTTGGTGAAAGACGGGGCCGTGACGCGCGGCTACATCGGCGTAGAGCCGCGCGATTTGGACACCGAGCTGCGCGAAACCTTCGATTTGAAGGCTGAACGCGGCGTGGTGATCACGGGCGTGCTGCAAAGCGGCCCTGCGGCAGCGGCGGGCCTGAAGCCCGGCGACGTGGTGACCAAAGTGGGCGCAGCGTCTGTGGCCAATGTGCCCCAGCTGCTGGCGGCCGTGGCAGCGCTCAAGCCTGGCGAGCCAGCGGCGTTTGAAGTGCAGCGCAAAACCGAGCGGCTGGCGCTGAACATCACGCCCGCCATCCGGCCCAAGCAGCAGCGCAGGCCGCAGTAGGGCATTGACCCAGGGCATTGATCTCGCGCCCGCCAATACAGCCCTGATTCGGCAAGGGCAAACACAGGCTTCGGCGACATCGCCAGCGCGTAACATCGCGCCCCATGAAAGCGAAGTTGATGGGCTGGTTTTTGCTCGGCCTGGTGCGGGTGTTAACAGGTGCGCAAGCCCGCTGGTGGGGCTGCCCACCCAAGGCAGAGCAGCGCATTTATTTTGCCAACCACCAAAGCCACGCCGATTTGGTGATGATTTGGGCGGCCTTGCCTGGCGAGCTGCGCCACAGCGTGCGGCCCATCGCCGCCAAAGACTACTGGACGGCATCGCCTTTCAAAGAGTTCATCACCACGCAAGTGTTCAACGCGGTGTATGTGAACCGCCAGCGCACCGACGACCAAGACCCGCTGGAGCCACTGATTGAAGCGCTGTCCAACGGCGATTCGCTGATCATTTTTCCCGAGGGCACGCGCGGCTTTGCCGAGGAGCCGCAGGCCTTCAAAGCCGGGCTTTACAACTTGGCAGAGCGTTTTCCCGATGTGGTGCTGGTGCCGGCGTGGATCAACAACATCCAGCGCCTTTTGCCCAAGGGCGAGGTGATTCCGGTGCCGGTGCTGTGCTCGGTGACGTTTGGCGTGCCGATGAAGATTGAGCCTGGCGAAGATCGCAAGACCTTTTTGGATCGCGCTCGCAGTGCCGTGATCGCGCTGAGGGACGTATGACCAGCTACTTGCGCAACCTCTCCCCGGATGCCCAGGTGGGGCTTCTGTTTGTGATCGTGTTTGGCCTGCTCGCGCTCGGCACGGCCCTAGTTTTCACGCTGTCGCTCAAAGACCCGAAAGTGGGTGGGCGCTACAGCCCTGATTTGCTGGATGTGAGGCGCTTGCTGGCCAATTCCTGGGTGATGGTGGGCGTGTTTTGGGTGGCTTGGGTGATGGGAGAGACTGCGGCGACCGTGCTCTTTGCCGTGGTGGCCTTTTTCACCCTGCGCGAATTCATCACGCTTTCGCCCACGCGACGGGGCGACCACCGCAGCATGATCTTGGCCTTTTTCATCGTGTTGCCGATCCAATT
>JAAFHN010000268.1 GCA_013298415.1 Comamonadaceae bacterium | reverse complement strand
CCCCGCCCGAGACCAATGTGAACTTGGAAATCGGCGCGAAGTGGGATTCAGCCGACGGTGATTTATCGATCCGCACCGCCGCCTACCGAACTGAGAAGCGCAACGAACGCAACACCGATGTGGCCACGCCGAATGTGTATTTGCTTTCAGGCCGCCGCCGCACCGTGGGCATCGAAGCTGAAGTGGCAGGCCGCATCACGCCGCAGTGGGAAGTGTTTGCCGCGCTCGCCTTGCAAGATGGCCGAATCACCCAAGCCAGCGGCCAGCAGGCGGGAAGCCTCAACCAGAGGCCCATCAACACGCCGAACTACACGGCCAGCCTGTGGAGCAGCTACAGAATCGACCAGCGCCTGAAAGTGGGCCTGGGCGTGGAAGGCGTGGGCGCGCGCTTTGGCAACACGGCCAATACGGTGGTGCTGCCCGCGTATGAACGTGTGGACGCGATGGCCGAATACCGAATCAACGCCTGGGCTTGGCAGCTGAACATCAAAAACCTGCTCAACCCCGTGTACTACGAAGGCGTGTATGCAGGCCACTCAGTGCCCGGCACGCTCAGAGCAGTCACCCTGCAAACCAGCTACAAGTTTTGAAGGCCTTGGCATGCGCATCATCGAAGATTTGCTGAACCCGCAAGACCTGCGCGAGCTGCAATCGCTCTTGCAGCGCGCCGATTGGCAAGACGGTGCTGCAACCGCAGGCACGCAAAGCGCGCAAGCCAAACGCAACCAGCAGTTGGCCGAAGACTCGCCCAAGGCCCGCTCTGCGCAAAAGCTGGTGCTGCAAGCCCTGTCGCTTTCTGCGCCCTTTTTGCAGGCTGCGCTGCCCAAACGCATCTACCCCCCGCTCTTCAACCGCTATGCGGGCCAATCCAACCACTTCGGCGAGCACATCGACAACGCCGTGCGCACGCACGCCGCCAGCGGCCAAAACGTGCGTACCGACTTGGCAGCCACGCTCTTTTTGAGCGATCCAGCCAGCTACGAGGGCGGCGAGTTGATCGTGCGCCATGGCTTGGGCGAATCCAGCGTGAAGCTCGAAGCAGGCAGCATGGTGCTCTACCCCGCAGGCAGTTTGCACCGCGTGGCCCCGGTGCTGCGTGGCGAGCGAGTGGCTTGCTTTTTTTGGCTAGAGAGCATGGTGCGCAGCGCAGAGCAGCGCGACGTGCTCATCCAGCTGGATGAGAGCATCCAAGGCCTTCGCCAGCAAAAGCCCGAGCCGCCAGAGGCCGTGGCGCTCGTCGGCTGCTACCACAACCTCCTGCGCATGTGGGCCGAGGCTTCCTGAGGCCTCGGGAACGGTTTAGCGGCCCATTTTTAAGTACTACTACCGCTTTGTCCTAGTATTTATTACATCTATTGCTATCTTTTTTGAGTTGACAACTTTGTTAGCATGATTGGGTGAAAGTCAGACCAAGCCAACATCCGCACCGCCCAGGCCTCGGCCTGGGCAGGCGCGTCTTGCTCGCCTGGCTCTGCGCTTCGCTGTTGTGGCTGGGCACTTGGGGCGCGGTGCACCGGGCAGCGCACCCTCATGCCCATGAGGCTTTGGCTGAGTGGGCAGGCGGCCACCAACATGCCGCACACGGCGATTGCCAAGGCCACGGGCTGCACGCCATCATGGATGCGCTGCTTGGGCACGGTGCCGAGGAGACCAGTTGCTCGGAATGGGCCCAAGCCAGCGGCTTCTCCGGGATCGAATCCCCCGATCTCGCCAGCCCGCCGCAAGCCCCTGCCACAGCACCCGCCACTGGCATCCAGCACTTCAGCCCTGCGCGCCCCACACATCTGAACCCGCCACCGCGCGGGCCACCTCGCGCCGCCTAAGGAAGCTCTGCAGAACCCTTTGTGGATCAGCGCGGGCCGCATCCGGGGGCTCAGCTAGGCGAAAAGTGAGTCAAATAGCTTCGCTATTTGCGAGCTTTTCAACGACGCTGAGCGCCCGGAGGTGGCCCGCGATGGCCGCGAGGGGGTTTTGCAGAGCTTCCCTAAAGACCCTCCGAGCCCCCGGACCCTGCCCGCCGCCACCTGTGCAGCAGCACCCCGGCACGTCCGCATCAGCCATCCAAGATGGCATCAGTCTTCAGGATTTTCATGACTTCTCCCATTTGGGCTCGCCGCCAATTGCTGGCGGCAGCCGCCGCATCCGCGGCCCTATCCCACCTTCACACCTCGGCGCAGACGCACCCTCCAGCGCAGGCCCAACCGCCCATCATCGTGACCGCCAACCCGCTTGGCAGCGCTGATGCGCCCACACCCAGCGAGCGCATCGATGGCTTAGAGCTCAAGCTTCGGGGCACCGCATCGCTTGGCGAAGCGCTCGATGCCCTGCCCGGCGTGGCCTCCTCAGGCTTTGCGCCTGCTGCCGCCAGGCCCGTGATTCGCGGGCTCGATGGCGAGCGCATCCGCATCCTGCGCAACGGTTCCGCCAGCTTGGATGCATCGGGCTTGAGTGCCGACCACGGCGTGCCCATGAACCTCTTGGCGGTGGAATCCATCGAGGTGGTGCGGGGGCCCGCAGCGCTGCTGTACGGCGGCAATGCGATCGGCGGCGTGGTCAACGTGCAAGATGCCCGCATTCACTTGCGCTCGCCTTTCGTTGGCAGCAAGCTGCAAACCGCTGGCGCAGCCGAGGTGCAGTGGGCCAGCGGCGATGCAAGCCGCGCCGCCGCATTTGCACTCGATCTCGGCAACGAAACCTACACGCTGCACACCGATGCCGCCAGCCGCCGGGCCGCAGACACCAAGGCACCGATTGCGCTCGACTGCAAAGGGCAAACGCAGCGGCGAACCTGCAATTCAGCTGCCAAAAGCGATGAGCTGGCTTTTGCCGCCAGCACCAAGTTGGGCGACTGGCGATTGGGCGCGAGCGTCGCCCAGTACAGCGCCAACTACGGCACAGTGGCAGAGGAAGATGTGACGATTGGCATGCGCCAGCGGCGCAACGAAGCGATCGCTCAGTGGGAGCCGAATGGCGGTTGGATCAAGCGCTGGCGTACCCAAGCGAGCTACAGCGACTACGCCCACACGGAGTTTGAAGGTGCCGATCCCGGCACACAATTTGCCAAACGTGGCTCGAGCTTGCGCACAGAACTCGTGACCCGCGCCCTGCCCCTGGCCAGCGGGCAATGGGAAAGCGTTTGGGGCGCGCAATGGGATCGCGAGCGCTTCTCCGCAGACGGCGAAGAGGCCTTTGCGCCCTATTCGCAAAGCAGCGCGCAAGCCCTGTTCACGCTGCAACAGTGGCGGGGCGGCATCGGGCAGCTGACGGCCGGCCTCCACCTCCAATCTGGCCAAGTGCGATCCGATGGGCATCCGATCCTTGCGCGATTCGTGATCGGCGAGCGCAGCTTCTCGCCGCGCAATCTGGCGCTCGGCTGGGTTTCGCCCAGCACCCAGGGCTCTCAACTGAGCGCAAACCTCGCTCGCGCACAGCGCGCACCCACAGAGGCAGAGCTGTTTGCCAACGGCCCACACGTGGCCACCGCCGCCTATGAGCTGGGCGATGCAAGTCTCGGCGTGGAGCGCGCCACGCACACCGAGCTGGGCCTGAAATGGCGCAGCGCTCAGGGCCACAGCGCCCAGGCCCAGATCTATCGCACCCGCTACGCCGCCCACATTGCCTTTGCACCCACTGGCAACACCCGCAGCGCAGAAGGCGAGCTCAACCCCGACCCCGCCACCACGGCTGACATCCTGCCTGAGTGGGCTGCGCAATCGGTGCCGGCACGCTTCACGGGCTGGGAGCTGCAAGGAGTCTGGGCGATGCAAGAGCATTTGAAGCTGCATTGGCGGACAGATCGCGTGCGTGCGGTCAACCTGCTCACCCAAGAGCCCATGCCGCGCCTGAGCCCCATGCGCCTGGGCGCAGCCCTGCACTGGCAGCGCGGCGCTAGCGGCTTTCGCTTAGGTGCAGACCGTTTTGCCGCGCAAAACGCCGTGCCCACGGGGGACAGGGCGGTAGCTGGTTACACCCTCTGGCACGCCAGCGCCAACCACACCAGCAAATGGCAAAACACCGATGCGCTGTGGTTTGCCAAGCTGGACAACATCGGCAACACGCTGGCCTACAGCGCCAGCAGCGTGCTCACGCAAACCGCACCCGGCCGACAACCACTGGCTGGGCGCAGCCTGCGCCTGGGGCTTCAACTGGGCTGGTAAGTCCGGTTCACTCGCGCCTCATCGCGAGCCCTTCGCGCCTGAAAAGCCTTCGGTTTCAATTGTTTTTTATTGATATTCACTTATCATTACCATCATGAAAACACTCCACAACTTCTCTTCGTTTGCATCCGGCTGTGGCCTTGCGCTCCTCGGCGCGTTCGCGTGCCTGCCCGCACGTGTTGCGGCGCACGGCATTTGGTTCGCCGAACGCTCGAGCCAAACGGCAATCATTTACGGCCACGGCGCAGAAGACTCCGACCCGATTCGCCGCATCGACAAGTTCAAAACCATCACCGCGCTCGACGCAGGCGGCGTGCCCCTGCCCGCCGCGTGGAAAAAGACCGACCACTTGCTGCTGGCCGACGTGGCTAAAGAAGCAGCGGTGGTGGCCGCCACGCTCGACAACGGCTTTTGGAGCAAATCGCCCGAAGGCAAGTGGATCGCCAAGGGCAAAGACGAAGTGCCGGGTGCGACCGAAAGCGGCCGCTACTTGAAATACACGACACAAATTCGCAGCGATCTCACCCAGTCGCTCAAACCCATT
>JAAFHN010000464.1 GCA_013298415.1 Comamonadaceae bacterium | reverse complement strand
TGGGGGGGTAGGGGGCGTAGGGAGCCAGATGAACGCAGAGTTCGCTAAAAAAGGAACAGCCAAGGACGCAGAGTCAAACCATTGGACAAAGCTGGAAACCCCCAAAATTTGGCTGTTTCCTCCGCGTCCTTCGCGTCATTTCGCGAACTCTGCGTTCAAGAGGATCCCCAAAGCCCCTTGAGCCGCCACAGCCCTGCGGCCTTGCGTGCATTCCCGCTTGGGCTACGCCTCAAATCATGCGAGCATGGGTGAAGTTTGAAACCACAACGAGGTGACCCCATGATTCCCACACCCATGGCCGCGAGGCGCGAGGCGCTCTCCGCAGTGCTGGCCGCTCTTGCTGTCGCAGCGGTCGGCCCCGCGGCGGCGCAGCCTAAAAGACCGAGCGACAAAGCAGCGCTCAATTGGCCGACCAAGCCGCTTCGCATCATCGTTGCCTTCCCCGCTGGCGGCTTGACGGACTCTTATGCCCGCATGTTTGCCGAGCAGCTCACGGCCAAGTTCGGGCAGCCTGTGGTGGTGGAAAACAGGCCGGGCGCAGGCGCCATCATTGCGATTGACGCGGTGGCGAAATCGCCAGCCGATGGCCACACCATGCTGCTCACCACCTCAGGCACCGTGTGGCAAAACCGGGTGCTCTACTCCAAGCTGCCCTACAACTTGGACAAAGATTTGGTGCCCGCCGTGGTGTTCCCGTCTGGCCCGCTGGTGGTGGCGGTGGCCGAGAAAGTGCCTGCCAAAAACATGCGCGAGTTCATTGAGTTCGCCAAGAAAAATCCCACCAACATGGGCACCTATGCCCCCGGCTCTTACCCGCAAATGATCGCGGACCAGATCAACAAGGTGGAGGGCAGCAAGATCGTGTCGGTGCATTACCGAGGCGAAGCGCCCATGTGGGTGGATTTGGCATCAGGCCAGGTGCAAATCGCAGTCGGCAGCTACCAGTCGTTTGCCAGTGTGCAAGGCCGCGTTCGCGCCATCGGCGTCACCGGAAACTACCGCTCCCCCAAGCTGCCCGATCTGCCCACTTTGGCCGAGCAGGGCGTGGCGGGCCGATTGGTCACACTTGAAGGCGCGCTGCCGCTGATGCTGCCCGCAGGCACGCCCGAAGCCGTGTTGCAAGCCTTGTCGCAAGCGGCAGTGGAGGGTGCCAACACCGAGCGGGCCGCCAAACTGCGCGAAACCTTCGCCATCCCCACCAAACCCAAAAAACTAGCCGACATGCGCCGCGACTGGGAGCAAGACGTGCCGGTGTGGATCAAGCAAGCAGTGGATTTGGGGATCAAACTGGATTGAGGCTTCCTCCGGTAGGGGTGTAGGGAGCCGGATGAACGCAAAGTACGCCAAAGAGGAACAGCCAAGGGCGCGGAGTCAAATAAAAGCTATGTTTTTTGTAGCTACATCTTGAATAAATTCAAGGACAAATCGCGCATACCTCACAACATTTGGCTGTTTACTTCGCGCCCTTTGCGTGTGTTTTGCGCGCTTTGCGTTCATTCGGCTCCCTCACACACCCTTCAACGCCACCGCCCTCGCATACACCGCGTTTTTGGGTAGGTTCAGCAGCTCGCAGGCCAGAGTCACTGCGGTTTTGAGGGGCAGGTGGGGGAGCAGGGTGTTGAGCACTTGGTCGAGCTTTGCATCGCCCGCTTCTGGCGCTTTTGCCTCGCTGGGGTGGATCACCAGCACGAACTCGCCTTTGCTGCGGTTCGCGTCGGCGGCCAGCCAAGTCGCGAACTCGGCGCAGCGCATCAGCGCAATGGATTCAAACTGCTTCGTGAGCTCGCGGCACACGGTGATGCGCTGATCGCCTAAAGCGCCGAGCGCCTTGGCTGCTGCTTCGATGCGGTGCGGCGCTTCAAACACCACGCTTGGCTTTTGCACGCTCGCGAGCGCTGCCACCGCCTCGCCCAGCGCCTGCGCCTTGGTGGGCAAAAAGCCGCGAAATTCAAAGCCTTCGCGTGCATCGCAGCCGCTCACACTCAAGGCCGCGATCACCGCGCTCGGCCCCGCAATTGGCACCACGCGCAAGCCCGCATCCAGCACCGCCCGCGCCAAGAGCGAGCCCGGATCGCTCACGCCCGGCGTGCCCGCATCGCTCACGTAGGCGATGCGCTCACCCGCCTGCAACCGCGCCAGCAGAGCCGCAGAAGCTTCGCGCTCGTTGTGCTCATGGCAGGCCACCAGCGGCTTGTGCAAGCCGAGTGAGCGCAGCAGCCCAGCCGTGTGCCGCGTGTCTTCGCAAGCAATCGCATCCACTGTGGCGAGCACATGCACCGAGCGCAGCGACACATCCGCCAAATTCCCAATCGGAGTCGCCACCAAGTAAAGCGCCCCCTCGGGGTAAGTCTGTTGCCCAGCGGCGAGCTGGGCTGCTTCAAGGAGTTGCATGCTTCGGATTCTGAGGGGCGAGGAGCCTTTTGAACGCAAAGGGCGCTAAATGAACGCGAAGAGCGCAAAAGGAACAGCCAAGGGGTGAAATTTGAGTCAAATCAACCCGCTGTCCAGGTGTTTTCTATGTTTGATGCTACAAAATGTATAGTAAGTGGATTCGGCTTGACTCCGCGCCCTTCGGATCCCCTTTTTGCGCCCTTTGCGTTCAAACTGCCCCTACGCCCTCAAAATCGCGCCATGCTCGAATTCAACATCAGCCGCACCGAGGGCCATGCACGGCGGGGCACACTCAAGCTCAACCACGGCACGATTCAAACGCCGATCTTCATGCCGGTGGGTACCTATGGCACGGTGAAGGGCGTGATGCCGCGCTCGCTCACCGAGATGGGCGCGCAGATCATCCTGGGCAACACCTTTCACCTGTGGATGCGCCCGGGCCTGGAAATCGTGAAAAGCTTCGGCGGCCTGCACGGCTTTGAGCAGTGGCACAAGCCGATCCTCACCGACTCCGGCGGCTTCCAAGTCTGGAGCCTGGGCGAGATGCGCAAAATCACCGAGCAGGGCGTGCATTTCGCCTCGCCCGTGAATGGCGACAAG
>JAAFHN010000621.1 GCA_013298415.1 Comamonadaceae bacterium | reverse complement strand
CGCCCAGGATGCCTCATGCGCCGCGCTCTGATCGCGATCGTGAAAACTTACCGCTTGCTCGCAAGCCCTTGGCTTGGCGCGGGCTGCCGCTTTGGGCCCACTTGTTCGGTGTACGCCATTGCAGCGCTAGAGCAACACGGCAGCCTCCAAGGGGCGGGCCTGAGCGCATGGCGCATCGTGCGCTGCGGGCCGTGGTGCCAAGGTGGCCACGATCCGGTGCCAACGCAATCACCTGCGACGCGGCTCTTTTCTCGCTTGATTCCCTCGCGCGCAGGCCTCAAACCCAGCGCGCCGACCCGACTTCCTTCCAACGCACCATGAACGACATTCGCCGAACAATTTTGTGGGTCGCCTTTGGCATGTCCCTCGTGATGCTGTGGGATGCCTGGCAAGTCCACAACGGCAAAAAAGCCACCTTCTTCCCCGCGCCGCAAGCGAGCTCCGCCAAAGCGGCTTCGAGCGCGGCTGGCGCAGCAAGCGCTGCCTTGCCGCTGCAAGCAGCGGCAAGCGCTGCGGCTGGTGTGCCGGTGAGCGCTGCGTCTGCGCCCGCCCTGCCCAAAACTGCCAGTGCACCTGCCACGGCTGTGCCTGCAGGCCAGTCGCCAGCCGCTGCGGCGCAGTCTGGCAGCGCAAAAATCGTGGTCACCACCGATGTGCTGCGCCTCACACTTGACACCGCTGGCGGCTCAGTGGTGAAAGCCGAGCTGCTGAAGCATGTGGACAACGCAGCGGGTGTGAAAGGCACAGGCGGCCCCGTTGCAATTTTGGATTCGAGCGCCGAGCGCGCCTACGTGGCCCAAACCGGCTTGATCGGCGCTGTTGGCCTGCCCACGCATTTGTCGCCCATGCGCTTTGCTGGCGACAAAACTCTGGCCGCAGGGCAAGAAAGCCTCAGCTTCAGCTTCGAATCGGAAGAAGCGGGCGGCGCAAAACTCATCAAGCGCTACACCTTGAAGCGCGGCGCATATGTGGCCGAGCTGAGCCATGAGGTGAAAAACGCATCCGCTGCGGCGATTTCACCCCAGCTCTACTTGCAGCTCGTGCGCGATGGCAACAAGCCTGCGGGCGAATCGCCCTTTTACTCCACCTTCACAGGCCCCGCTTACTACACGCTGGAAAAGAAATTCCAAAAAGTGGACTTCTCTGACATCGAGAAGAAGAAAGTGGAGCCGCCGAAATCCGGCAGCGACGGCTATGTGGCCATGGTGCAGCACTACTTTGCCAGCGCCTGGCTGCTGAAAGATGGCGTGGCGCGCGAGTTTTTCGCCAACAAAGTCAGTGCCAATTTGTACTCCGCCGGCATGATCACCGCACTTGGTCAAATTGCACCAGGCGAAACCAAATCAGTTGAATCCCGCCTTTTCATCGGCCCTCAAGAAGAAAAGCAACTGGAAAAACTCTATCCCGGCCTGGAACTCGTGAAAGACTACGGCTGGCTCACACTCCTGGCCAAACCCCTGTACTGGCTGCTGGATCAGATCTACCAAATCCTCGGCAATTGGGGCTGGTCCATTGTTGGCCTGGTGGTTTTGCTAAAGGCGGCGTTTTATTGGCTCAATGCCAGTGCCTACCGCAGCATGGCCAAAATGAAAGCCGTCAATCCCAAAGTGATGGAAGTGCGCGAGCGGCTGAAAGACAAGCCGCAAGAAATGCAGCAGGCGATGATGAAGATTTACCGGGAAGAAAAAGTCAACCCAATGGGTGGCTGCTTCCCGATCATGATCCAGATTCCCGTGTTCATCGCACTTTATTGGGTGCTGCTCAGCACGGTCGAGGTGCGCAATGCGCCATGGATTTTGTGGATCAAGGATTTGGCCGCGCCGGATCCATTCTTCATCCTGCCATTCTTGATGACTGGCACCACCATGCTGCAAACTTGGCTGAACCCAACGCCGCCCGATCCGCTGCAAGCCAAGCTGATGTGGATTTTGCCGCTGGTGTTCTCAGTCATGTTCTTCTTTTTCCCGGCTGGCTTGGTGCTTTACTGGCTCACGAACAACATCTTGTCGATTGCACAGCAATGGTTCATCAACAAGCGGCTGGGCGTGCTGGGCAAGTAACAGAGCCGCAGCGCCGTGCGCCCTGACGCTCCGCCCGAGGGGCCAGCCACTCGGGGTAGCGCGGTGCGGCGCGACCCGATTGCCGCGATTGCCACGGCGCCCGGCAAGGGTGCGGTGGGCATCGTGCGCGTGTCAGGTGATGCT
>JAAFHN010000101.1 GCA_013298415.1 Comamonadaceae bacterium | reverse complement strand
GGGCTGGCCACGGATGCCGTGCTCAGCGAAAGCATTGCGCAGAGCAAAGTGCTGTGGCACTTGCGCGAGAGCATCCCGCTTGCCCAGGCCCAGGAAGGCCCCAACGTCAAGCACGACATCAGCTTGCCGATCTCTGCCACCGCCGATTTTTGCAGGGAGACCGACGCCCTCCTGCGCCAAAGCATCCCCGGCGTGCGCCTTGTGAACTTCGGCCACCTGGGCGACGGCAACCTGCACTACAACGTGCAAGCCCCGGGCGGCTCGGACGCGCAGGCGTTTTTTCAGCGAGAAGAAGCCCACATCAACGCCCTGGTCTATGCCCAAGTGGCCAAACAAGGTGGCAGCATCAGCGCCGAGCACGGGATTGGCTCGCTGAAGGCGAAAACGCTTGAGCAGCACAAAGACCCAACAGCGCTTGCCGCCCTGCGGCGCATCAAGCTGGCTTTAGATCCGCTGGGCTTGCTCAACCCGGGAAGGGTCGTTCGACTCTGATCTTGACAAAAATGTCGGGGTATTGGCCTGCAAGACTTGACAAAAATGTCACCCAAACCTCGTTCCACCGGGCTAGCCCGCTGAATGTCGCAACAAATCGCCGCCGAGATGTGTAGAACTGCGCAGAATTCGCGTCAATTGGGCGGGATCGACTGCAGGCCCTGGGCTGGCACGGGGCGTGCATATTGAAGGGCTCCTCAATCCAATCTCCGGAGTATTTGCATGAAACGCATGGTTCAAAAGGGCTTCACCCTCATCGAGTTGATGATCGTGGTGGCCATCATCGGCATCTTGGCCGCAGTCGCACTGCCTGCTTACCAAGACTACACCAAGAAAGCCAAGATGTCTGAAGTGACGTTGGCCGCTTCTAGCTGCCGTACGACGATTACTGAGAAGTTCCAGACTGCATCGTCAGCGCCAGGAGCAGGCAACTGGGGTTGCGAGGCGGCATCGTCTGGCTCAAAGTTTGTGGCCAAAGTTTCGACCAACGCCGACGGTGCCGTGCGTGTAACGATTCAGGGCTTTGGTGATTCGGCGATTGACAGTAAATTCGTCCACCTAGTCCCCAACTCAACTGGATCAACACCGATGGCTGTCGCAAACGACATGGGTAAATCTGTCAACAATTGGACCTGCGGCTCCGACGACGCGGCTGTCCGTAAGATTCTGCCCGGCTCTTGCAATGCAACTACCGCAACCGGCAGCGGTTGGACTCCTGCATAGGCATTGCGCATATCGACATGAAGGCCGGTTCTCCGGCCTTTTTCCTTTGCCGCATATGTTGCACGCCTATATTTCGATCAGCTTGCTGTCGGCCTTTTTGGCGTACACGCTTCCCATTCGATTTTTCCCCTGGCGCAGCTTTCAATCGGAGTGGCTGGTCTTCTGTTCGTTTGCGCTTGTTGCCCTTTCTGCGGCCAGAAGCGGCGCGAACGAAGTCTCTGCCCCGCGTTCGGCTTTGCTTCTGCTTTTGATCGTCCTCGCCTCCGCTGCGATCGACCTTTCTGTGGCACGACTGACTTTCTTGGGCGATGGCCTGTTGATTGTTGGCTATGCCGTCGGAGTTGTTGTCGCATTGAGTCTCGGTGCACAATCAAGCCAGCGACCACGCATCGCAAACATCGACTGGGCCTTCCCAAGCTTTTGTGTCGTCCTGTTGCTGGCAGGTTCTGTCCAAGCGGCCATCGGTATTGCGCAGGTTCTGAATCCACAAATCGACAGTTTTTACATCATCGCAGTAAGCCCGGGCGACGCGCGTGAGGGGCGGGCGATCGGCAATTTTGGACAGCCCAACCATTCAGGCATGCTGATCGCTTGGGCCGTACTTTGCGGTATGTACCTTTGGCATTCAGGCCGCATCGGCCGCCTGGGCCTTTTACTTTCGTTGAGTTTGCTGATTGCTGGGCTTGCCGTGATGCAGTCGCGCTCGGCGGTGCTTGGCCTGCTGGCTGCCTGTCTGCTGGCAAGTCTTTATTGGCTGGCAAGAAGCGCGCGCCATCAAGCGATGGTTTGGGTTGCCTTGGCGGTGGGCAGCTTCGCTGGCTTTTGGGCGTACAAATGGATCAGTCAGACGGTGCTCGCCGCCGTCCCGCGTGCCCTGACTCAGACGGCAAATCGCAGCGAGGCATGGATGCAGTTGTGGCTTGCCGTGAAACAGCACTGGCTTTTCGGCCGGGGATGGCTCTCCACAGCAGCCGCGCAAGACCAAATGATCCTCACGCTGCCAACAGAAGAAAACTTCACCTATTCCCACAATCTCGCACTGGATCTGGCGTTGTGGTTCGGCCTGCCCGTAGCCTGCCTGATCTTGCTCTATGTGGCCTGTGCGTTCTGTTACTCAGCTAGGCGGATCGCCAACCTTGAACAAGCCGCCGGTTTGTCGCTGCTGCTGCCCTTTGGCGTGCAGTGCCTGCTCGAGTACCCCTTTGCGTATGCCTACTTTCTCATTCCGGCGGCCTTTTTCTGGGGTTTGGGTTGCGCCCCGACGTTGACGCGGGCTATTGCGTTGAGCCGAAATTCGGTGATCGCGCTCTTGGGGCTTGCGATGGGCGGCTTGGTGCTTTATGGCCAGCAGTATTTGAAAGCAGAAGCTGAAATCACCGAGCGCCGTTTCTACGGTGCGCGCATTGGCATCCACTACACGCCGCCACGCAACGCCGAATACTTAATGATGGATCAGCTTAGGGCGCTGGCTGACACCTACGACGAGCTGCCAAAACGCTGGTTGAGTGCCGAGCAGTTGGCGATTGAACGGGCGACGCGCATGAGATTTCCGTACTTGCCTGTGATGCTCAGATACGCCGCAACGCTCTCGATCAACGGCAAGCACACCGAAGCCCTGCGCCAAATTCATGTGATGCGGGCGATGTTCAAGCCGGTCTGGCCCGCGGTCCACGCCGATTTTTGCGCGGCTGCTACGCATCTGCATCCAGAGCTGGGGACTACGTTGGCGATGGATCCCTCTTTGGCCTGCCCCTTTGGACCGTGAACCGCTCATTCAGAGAATCTCAGCGCGCGCCAGATCGCTCGCGAAGTGTCAATTTTTGGCACCCCGTCATGCCCGTCTTCATTTCAGCTGTCCTCACCCTCCCCTGGCTCTTCCCGCTCGCCACGGGCCCTAGCCCCGGGGTGCAGCCCTGGTTGTTTGGGCTGGCCTGTGCGGCGCTCGCTGCTCTGCTCGGTGCGGGGCGGGGGGTGGACTGGGCTCGGGTATTGGGGGCTTCGGTGTTGGCGGCGGGGTCCATCTCTGTCGGTCTGGGCGTCGTGCAGTTTTTTGGGCTCGAAAAGCCTTTCGCGCCTTGGATTGCGAGCTCGTTCAAGGGCGAATCCTTTGCCAATTTGCGCCAGCGCAACCAGTTTGCCACCCTGACCGTGATGGCTTGGTTTGCGTGCGCTTACTTTCTGACCAAGGCGCGGGAGCCCGAGTTTCGGATGGGGGTGAGCAGTGCGCAAGGCAGCGGCGAACGGGTGCACGCAGGTGCTGGTGGCACTTCCTGGGGCTGGCCGACGGCGGCGTGGCTTGTGGTGGCAGCTTGGCTGGGGCTGGGCACCGCGATTTCAGCTTCTCGCACCGGATTGGCCGAATTGTTGCTGGCCACGCTGGTGGTGTCCGTTTGGGCTTGGCGAAGCGGTGTCGTGGCGCGCTTGTGGGCGGCCCTTTCGGCAGTTTGGGGTGGCTGGGGGATTGGCACCTTGGTTTTGCCACTCTTTCGCAGCGGAGCTGAGACGCTGCTGAATCGGCCTGCGATGGGTGCCGAAGGGTGCAACTCCCGCCTGACACTGTGGCAAAACGTGTGGCAACTCTCGTTGGAGAAACCACTGGCGGGCTGGGGCTTTGGCAGCATGAAACAGGCGCACTACGAAGGCGTTTTCCCTGCGCCGCGGTTTTGCGAGATTTTGGACAATGCGCACAACCTGCCGCTGCACCTGGCTTTTGAGTGGGGCTTGGTGGCGGCTGGCTCCTTCGTAGTTGGCACTTTATGGTTCTTGTGGCGCACCTGGCCTGCAACTTTCGCGCGGGATCACGGCTTTGGCGCTGCGCACATGACCTGCGGCATGCTGGGCGTGGTGCTGCTGCACAGCATGCTGGAGTACCCGCTTTGGTACGCGCCTTTCCAAACTGCGGCGCTCATGGCCGTCGGCGTGCTGTGGGTGAACCGGCCGCGGGCCGAGCGTGCCGGACTGGTTCACGCCGCTTCCGACGGCTCAACCGCGGCATTTTTTGGAAGAAAACGGACTACCGTCATGGTATTTGTTCGATGCCTCGCTGCGATTTTGCTAGCGGCCGCTGCCTTCACCGCTTGGGAATACCACCGCGTGAGTCAGATCTACATCGAGCCCGAACAGCGCATGGCGGCCTACAAGGCCGACACGCTGCAAAAAATCAGCAATTCATGGCTCTTTGCGGACCAGGTGAAGTTTGCGGACTTGGCGATCAATCCGGTGACCGTGGACAACGCGGCGCAGCGGCTCCCGCTGGCCGTGGGGATGCTGCGCCAATCGCCGGAGCCCCGCGTGATCGAAGGTGTGCTGCTGGGCGCCTACGCCACGGGCCGGAAAGATCTCTTGGCCTGGCACTTGCCGCGCTACAAAGCCGCCTTTCCCGCCGAGTACGCGGCCTGGGCGCAGACTGCGCTTGGCGCGTCGGTCTTGGCGGCGGGTCGGTGAGGTCAGGGGTTAGGGGTCAGGGGTCAATTCACAGGAGATCAGGAGACAAGGCAGCACAGCCGAAGACAAGGCTTTGGACTGGGTTCAATCAGAGACTTTGGCTGTTTCTTCCTGATCTCATGATCTCCTGTGAAACTTCCCCTCGCCCCGCCTGGCGACCAGCGTGCCAGCGGTGAAGGCCTCTTCAAACACCGAGTACCCCGCCAAATCGCTGTGGGCATAGGCGACTTTTGGGCTGATGCCTTGCTGAGCAAGCTGGGCGAGCGTGCCGGCTTCCACCGATTGCGCTATGCCAGGCTTGGGCACGGCCATTGCGTGGCCATAGCGGCTCACCTGCACTTGGCTTACCTTGGCGGCCAAGTCGGGGTGGGGAGCGGCCAAATCTTGCAGCATCGCATCGCGCCAATGCGTCCACGGCGCTTGCAACACCTGCTGGGCCGCATCGCGTGAACTGCCGAGCGCTCGGTAGTGCGTGAGCACGCTGGCGCCACTTCGCGCGGGCGCAGCGCTCAAGCTTTGGTGGCCTGCATCCACGTAGCCAAGCGCGCTGCTGCCGAAAACGACGTTGTCCCAAGCGCCAGGCAGCTCGCCGTGGTGCTCGTCTAGAGGCTCACGGATGGCGGCGTTCACCACCACCCAGGCGGAATACGCCGTGCTTGAGGCCAACTCGCGCAGCGCTGCGGATACCGGCTGCACGATGCGCGCTGCGATGCGCAAAGGCGTGGCCACAATGCAACGCTTGGCTTGCCAGCGCTCCCAGGCTGCGGGTTTGTTGCCATCAAAGGCCTGCGCCAGCACCTCGACGCCCTGCCGCGCCTCCAGCACCTGCCGCACCAAACGGCCCGTGTGCAGCCGCTCGCCCAGGGCTTTGGCCATGCGCTCGCTGAGCCAGCCATTGCCTTGCGGCCAAGTGAGCACGCCCGCGCTTTCTGCTCCCCGATCAGCTCCTCGATCCGCGCCTGGCGCGGCAAAACCGTGGCGGCTGGCAAAGTAGTGCAGCCCGCCGTAGGCAGACACCTCGGCCAAGCCAGCGCCGTAATCGTCGCGGCAGCAGTAGTCCAAGTAGGTGCGCAAGAGCGGATCGCTGAAATCTTCGCGCGCCAGCCACTCATCAAAAATAATAGCATCCAAGGCTGATTTCGCCTGGACAGAGCTTCCATTTCTGCCAGAATTTCGGCTGGAAGCCGAGTGGGTGCCTCTTGCAAGCACTTCGGTGAGCACGGGGAGTTGAAAGCCGCCGCTTTTCTGAAATTCACCCACAGTTTTGGCGAATCGCTGCACCTGCGCAAGCGTTGCGGCGCTCGCGCCTTCCAGCGGCAAAAGCCCCTCGTGCCAATGGCCCTGGTGCCACACGCGCTCTTGCGGGCTGTGGCACAGGTGAAGCTGGCCTTCGCGCGTGAGCTTGAACCCACCGACACCAAAGCCAGCCAACCCCAGCTCCACCAAAAGCCGCTGCACCTCAGTTGCACGGTCATCGGGCACTGGCAAGTAGTGCGCACCTGCAGGGCAGGGCAGGCCAGCCGTGGTTTGGCCCCGGGCGTTGCCACCGGCGCTGTCTTCCAGCTCCAGCACGGCAAAGTCCACGCCATGGCGCGCCAGCTCGCGCGCGGCGGCCAAGCCCGCCACACCACCGCCGATCACGAGCACATCCGTGCGGCGCACGGGCGTCTGAACCCGCGCCCACTCATCAGCGGCCAACGGCTCCCGCAGCAAATGCCCGCGCGCCACAGCCGCGCCCGAAAATCCGCTCGCGGCCTCTGCTCCGCTGGCTTGCTCCGCCCCACCACGCGGCGAGCAGGCCGCTAAAAACGGCGCGGCCACGACAGCCGCGCCCGCGGCAGCCACGGCACGCCGGGTGAGCGTTGCGCAGACGCCAAATGTATGCTTTTGGAGCAATACTGCCTCTTTGTCCAGGTATTTGTTCAGTTTGTTGCTATCAATATTGAATTGAATGCTGCACAGATTTGCTAATGATGCGCGCATTTGCGGTTTGGCCCTCTGGCGCTGTCAACAAAGCCTCGGCAGACTTAGCCCCGGTCGTTTTCACCCAACCCAAAGAGGAGAAGCCTTCTGATGGCCCCCAACAGCACTGCCCAAACATCTCGCCAACCCGCTGGCCAATTCAACCGCATCGCAGCCGCAGCCGCGCTCACCGTGCTGAGCAGCGCCGCCTTTGCGCAGCAAGCCGCAGCGCCTGCGGCGAGCGCCAGCGCCGCGCAGCAGCAAGAAAAAATCGTGGTCACCGGTATCCGCGCCGCCATTGAGCGCAGCATCGATGCCAAGCGCAACGAGCAAACGAACGTGGAAGTGGTGAGCGCCGAAGACATCGGCAAGATGCCCGACAAAAACATTGCCGATGCGCTCAGCCGCCTCTCGGGTGTGAACGTGCAATTCGGCGGCGCCAACGCAATGGACGAAGCCGAGCGCGTGTCCATCCGGGGCACGAGCCCCAACTTGAACTTGGTGACCTTGAACGGCCATGCGCTCAGCTCGGGCGACTGGCACGTGGGCGATCAAAGCTCAAGCGGCCGCAGCGTGGGCTTTGGCCTCATGCCCAGCCAATTGATTGGCCAAGCCAAGGTGTACAAAAACGCGCAAGCCGACATCACCGAAGGTGGCATCTCTGGCACGGTGGACATCCAATTGCGCCGCCCGCTCGATTTCAAGCGTGGGGTAACTGGGGAAGTCTCGCTGGGCCTGGTGCGAGCCACGCTTCCCGGCAAAACAGATCCGCAAATGTCTGGCTTGATCAACTGGACGAACCAAGACCGCACCGTCGGCGTGCTGCTCCAAGCCTTCAAGGAAAACCGCCACCTGCGCCGCGACGGCCAAGAAACCTTCAGCCACGTGGTGGTGACCGCCGCGCAAGCCGCTGCCAGTGGCGACCCCACGCTCGCCAACAAGCGCATTCCGGGAGCGCTCAGCGCATCCCTGTTTGAAGGGTATCGCAACCGCGAAGGCGCGTTTTTCGGCGTGCAAATGCGCCCCAACAAGGATTGGGACATCAACCTGCAAGCCTTCCAAAGCGAGCTGCGGGCTGACAACTATGCAACCGCCGCCTACGGCAACGTTTCCCAGTTGCTCTCCAGCGGCTGGCTGATCCGCAACCCGGTGATCACCGGTGATTTGATCTCTGCCGCCACCATCACCCGGCCCGCCAACGCTGCCGCCACCCAGCGCGTGGTGGGTGTGCAATACGAGCAAATCGTGCGCGAAGGGGCGGCATCCAAGTCCAACTTCCTCGACCTGGATGCCAGCTGGAAGGTGAACAAGAACCTCACACTCTCCGGCCGCGTGGGCACCACCAAGGGCTCGGGCGAGACCAACACCCAGCC
>JAAFHN010000515.1 GCA_013298415.1 Comamonadaceae bacterium | reverse complement strand
TCTCGACATACGGCGCGGCAAAGATGGCCATTGGTTTGTGGCGGGGCTCGACACCTCAGAAGGCGGCAAAGAGCCGAGCGATCCCCAAGCCCTCTTGGACTGGTTTTTTGCGCAAGACGAATTGGCTGTGATCAACGCCCGGGTGCGCTTTACCGATGAATTTTTGGGCCGCGAGCCGCTCTCGTTTGAACGGCTCAATTTCATCGCGCGCAACCCCGGCAGCGCCCGCGAGCTGCTCCTGGATGCCACGCCCCCGCCAGCCTGGGGTGGCGCGGTGGCGATCCGCGCCAAGTTTCGCGCGCCGCTCTTCGGCGCTCGTGCGGGAGACTGGAAGCGTTGGCAGGGCCAGGCATTTGCTGATTTCAAACGCGCCGATGTGGCGGGCCTCAGCCAGGCCCTCAATTTGCGACTGCCGCTTCGCGAAGGCCAAGGCGCGCTGCGCGTTTGGGCCGACTTGGAGCAAGGCCGCCTCAGCATAGCCACCGTGGACGTGGCGATGAGCGATGTGCTCGCGCAACTGCAACCCAGCAGCAGCGCAGCCAGCCCCTTGCGCGTGAACAAACTGCAAACTCGGATGGAGGCCAAGCACCAGGGGGATGCCACCGAATTCGGTCTGCAAAACTTGCGCTTTGACTTGCCCGACGGCAGCGCCTGGCAGGCGGGCGATTTGAGCCTGAAGTGGCGCGGCAAAGGCACGCCCGTGCGCTTGAGCGATTCGCCCGATGCGCCTGCCACCTTGAGCTTGCCCGACAACACCCAGACCGTGGGCGAGTTCAGTGCCGACAACCTGAATTTGAGCGCGATGGTTACCCTAGCCCGGCACTTGCCGATGCCGACTGCCACGCACGCATTACTGGAGGCCTTGGCACCCAGCGGCCAGCTGACAGCGATGAAAGGCGATTGGCGCGGCCCGCTCTGGGCACCCAGCGGCTACAGTGTGCGCGGCAAAGCGCAGGCGCTTTCGCTTCGATCCGGCACAGCCAGCTTTGCCAGCACCACGGCCACCGTGCCACATCCCGGTCGCCCCGGCGTGGAGCGACTTGACGCGGACTTCGAAGCCAGCCACTCAGGTGGCAAAGCCAGTTTGCGGATCAACAAGGGCGCGATCACTTTGCCGGGGGTGTTTGATGAGCCGCGCGTGGCCCTGGAGCAGTTTTCCAGCGATGTGCGCTGGAAGATTGAGCCCCGCAAAGTTGAAGCGCGCAAAGATCCGAAGCTCAGCACTTTCACCGCACCCCACATCGAGATTCAGCTCGAAAAGATCAAGGTGCTCAACACGCATTTCCAGAGCACGGCGCGAGCGCACTGGCGCACGGCCGATCCGAGCCGTGCAGAAAACCACTCGGCGTTTCCGGGCGTGTTGGACTTGACGGGCGAGTTTCAACGCTTCGATTTGGCCCAGGCCTCTCGCTACCTGCCGCTCAGCATTGGCAAGCCAGCGCGCGAGTACGTGCGCGAGGCCGTCACCGCAGGCACAGGCCAAGAGCTGAAGTTCACCGTCAAAGGCGATCTGTATCACATGCCCTTTGACAAGCCGCAGGATGGCACCTTTTCCATCGGCGGGCCGGTGAAAGGCGTGCGCTTTGCCTACGTGCCGAAAAGCCTGTCGCCCGCAGGCGCCCTGCCCTGGCCGGCGTTCACCCAACTCAGCGGCGTGCTGAGCTTTCGCCAACTGAGCTTGCAGCTGGCTGGGGTTCAGGCGCGCGTCGAAGGCCCTGGCGGCGCACCCAGCGGCCTTCAAGTGCGGGCAGACGCACGCGTGCCCAACCTCACTCAGGGCTTGACGGTGCAACTCACTGGCGAGATCAAAGGCCAGCTGCCCGAAATGCTCGCCACCGTGAACAGCTCGCCCTTGCTCGGCATCACCCAAAAGACCTTGCAGCGCGCAGCCGGCAGCGGGCCCGCAGACTTGCGCGTGCGCTTGAATTTGCCAGTGTTCAACCTGGCCGAGGCCAAGGTGCTGGGCACGACCACCTTGGCTGGCAACGATTTTCAGCTCAGCCCAGACAGCCCCAAGCTGGGCAACGCCCGGGGCCTGGTCACATTCAGCGAGTTTGATTTTCAAATCCCGACTGCCAGGGCTACGCTGCTGGGCGGCGAGGCCCAGCTTTCCGGCGGCATGCAGCGCGTGAACCTGCAAGGCCAGCCCAGCAACGCCAAAGACAGCGAGGTGGCGGTGGTGTTGCGCGCGAACGGCACCGCCAGCGCAGAAGGTTTGCGGCGAGAGCCGAGCTTGGGTGTGCTCTCGCGCTTGGCCGCGCAGGCGCAAGGGCAAGCGGCCTACAGCGCCAATCTGCGCATCCGGCGTGGCACGGTGGAGTCACAAGTGAGCACCGATTTGCGCGGCATGGCCCTCAAATTGCCAGCGCCGCTGGAAAAGCCTGCGGAGCAGCCGCTGCCCACGCGCTTTGACAACACCTTGCTCCCAAAAGCCTTGGCCGAAGGCAAATTGCAAGACCAATTCCGCCTGGAGCTGGGCCAGCAAGCCACGCTGCACTATGAACGAGACTGGGGCACGGTGGAGGCACCTCTTGCAGAACCTCAAGTGCTGCGCGGGGCGATGGGCGTGGGTGTGCGCGCCGAGGCGGTGCCCGATTTGCCCAGCAGTGGCGTGCACGCGCTGATCGATTTCCAGCGGCTCAACATCGATGCATGGGAGCAAGTGCTGAACGCCGTGACCACGCCCAGCGCCCCCACCTCGCTGGCGCCGGATCAGCAAGGCAACAAGCCCGCGACCACATCCT
>JAAFHN010000335.1 GCA_013298415.1 Comamonadaceae bacterium | reverse complement strand
CCAGGGCCGCATCACTCGTCAAATCCGCGCCATCGCAAAAGTAAGCGCGCATCAGTGCCTCTTTCATTTGCGGCTGAATCTCAAGCTCAGCCGCCGCCTCCACCAAGGCATGCGCCTTCAAAGTATTGGGCTGCCGAGCGATCTTGCCGAATTCAAACGCCAAGCCAACGCTATCGCCCGCAGCACTCACCCGCTCATAAATCCCGCCCCCATCCGCCGCACCAAACTTGCGAGTGAGGTACTCCGCCCGGCTCATCCCGCCCGCAGGCATGTCAGGGTTCAGCTGAAAAGCCAACCAGCTCAGCGCAGGCGCTGGCCGATCCGGGTACTTGGCCGCAAACAGCGCGAGCGCGCTTTCCAGCTGACGCTTGCCGATGTAACACCAGGGGCAAACGATGTCACTGGCGATTTCGATTTGGAGGGGCAGGGTGTTCATCATGCTATTTTCGCGACACGAAGCGGGTCAAAGCCCGGCCAAAGCCCTTCCCAGGCGAAATTTCAGATCAAATTGCCCGACTGTCCAAATATTCATTAACTCTAATGCTACTGATTCAGGAGCAAACGCATGCATCACGCTGAACTGATCGACTTGACCCGCCGCTTGCCCAAAGCCGAATTGCACCTGCACATCGAAGGCACCCTGGAGCCGGAGATGATTTTTGCGTTGGCTGAGCGCAATAGGGTCAGCATTCCGTATGCGAGCGTGGAGGAGTTGCGGGCTGCCTATGCGTTCACAAACTTGCAGAGCTTTCTGGATCTGTATTACGCGGGGGCTTCGGTCTTGCTGCAAGAAGAAGACTTCTTCGACATGGCCTTTGCCTACTTTGAGCGGGCGCATGCCGACGGGGTGGTGCATGCTGAAATTTTTGTTGATCCGCAAACGCACACCCAGCGCGGCGTGCCTGTTGCCACCGTGTTCGCGGGCCTCGCGCGGGCGCGGCGGGTAGCGTTTGAGCGGTTTGGGATGTCTTCGCAGCTCATCGTGTGTTTTTTGCGGCATTTGAGCGAGGCCGATGCCTTTGACACCTTGGAAGCCTGTGCGGCACATCGCAACGAGTTTGTCGGCGTAGGTTTGGACTCTAGCGAGGTCGGGCATCCGCCTGAGAAGTTTGAGCGGGTGTTTGCCAATGCCCGCGCGATGGGCTTGCGCGTGGTGGCGCACGCGGGCGAAGAAGGGCCCCCCGAGTACATCTGGAGTGCGTTGAACACTTTGAAAGCCGAGCGGATCGACCACGGCGTGCGCTGCCTGGAAGACGAGGCGCTGGTGGCCGAATTGGTGGCCAAGCAAATGCCACTCACCGTGTGCCCCTTGAGCAATTTGAAGCTGTGCGTGGTGAACGACATGGCGAAGCATCCGCTGAAGAAGATGCTTGATCAGGGCCTGGCCGCGATGGTCAACAGCGACGACCCGGCTTACTTTGGCGGCTACTTGATGGCGAATTTCGCAGCATGCATCAGGGCTCTGGATATTGACGAAGCGGCGGTGCGCAAGCTCTGCGCCAACAGCATTCAAGCGAGTTTCATGCCGCAAGCTTGGAAGGCCGAACGTCTGAGCGACGTGCAAGCCTGAGCTCGCCGCGCTTTTCACATGCAATGCGCAGCTTACAATGCGCAGTTACCCATTTTCCGACCACCTCCACGGTTTGACGCGCCCCCATGGCCAAGCACCTCGATCTTGAAGAACAAGAGCAGTTAGATCAGCTCAAAGCCTTTTGGGCCCAATACGGCAACATGATCACCTGGGTGTTGATCGTGGTGTTTGGCTCTGTTGCGGCCTACAACGGCTGGCAGTACTGGCAGCGCAAGCAATCGGTCGATGCCGCCGTGATGTACGACTCGTTTGAGCAAGCTGCCAAGGCGGGCGATCTGCCGCTCATGGAGCGTGCGCTTGGCGACATCACGGCCAAGTTTTCCGGCAGCACCTACGCGAATCAGGCTGCGATGCTGGCCGCGCAAAACCTGTACGCCAAAGGCCAAGCGCCCAAGGCCATCAGCGCGCTGCAATCCGTCGTGGACAAGCCGGCTGATGAGGGCTACTCAGCCCTTGCGCGACTGCGGCTTGCCGCGCTGCACCTGGATGCCAAGGCCTATCCTGAAGCCCTGAAGCAGCTGGAAGCCGCAGCGCCGAAGGACTTCGAGGCCCTTTTTGCCGATCGGCGCGGAGATGTGTACGCCGCACAGAACCAACGCGAACAAGCAGTATCCGAGTGGAAGAAGGCCTTCACCGGACTGGATGAGCGCTTGGAGTACCGCCGCATGGTGGAAATCAAGTTGAATTCGTTTGGTGTGGATCCCGTAGCGCTTGCTGCTGCAGCGGCACCGGCTGCATCTGCCGCGGCAAGCAAGTAATCTGTTCGTCGCGCCTGCTTGGGTGTCGCTCGGCGCGCATGCTTCGGGTGTTTCTGCGGGTTTTTTGGCCATGAGGCCGAGCCGCATAGGCCGCAAAATGCAGGCCTGGTTCAATTGCTTCGCTCAAAACCGGGCAAAGCCCTTTCTGAATGCTTGAGATGCGTTTTCCTCGTTTCTTTGGCCAAAATTTTGGTCCTTCCAACACGGCGCGCGCCAGCGCGCAGCGCATGGGGTTGGCGCTCGGGCTTGCGCTCACCCTCGGCTCCATGCTCGCTTGTTCGTCGAGCGACAAGCCCAAACCCGCTGATCTGCCGCCCAATCCGAATCTGCTTGCCGCTTCCGCAGCTTGGCAGGCGCGTGTGGGCAGCGTGGGTTTTCCCATGCGCTTGGCGGTGCTTGGCGATGTGTTGACGGTTGCAAGCGACGACGGCACGGTTGTGGCCTTTGGTGCTGAGCGCGGCAATGAGCTCTGGCGCGGTAGCGCGGGCGAAAAGCTCCAAGCAGGCGTGGGCAGCGACGGAAAAACCGCTGCGGTGGTGACTGCTGGCAACGACCTGGTGGTCATGCAAAACGGGCGCATTGCCTGGAAGCAACGCCTTCCTACGCAAAGTTTCACTGCGCCGCTCGTGGCGGGTGAGCGCGTATTTGTACTCGGTGCGGATCGCACAGTCACGGCATTCGACGGTGCCACGGGCCAGCGGATTTGGAACTATGGCCGCCAAGGCGAGCCCCTGGTGCTGCGCCACGGCGGCGTGCTGCAAGCCTTTGGCGACACCTTGCTTGCTGGCGTGGGTGGGCGACTTACTGCACTGAACCCCAGCAACGGCAGCGTGCGCTGGGAGCAGCCTCTGGGGCGCTCGCGCGGCACGAATGACGTGGAGCGTTTGGTTGACTTGGTGGCAGGCACTTCTCGCCTAGGGGCTCAGGTGTGCGCGCGCGCGTTTCAATCCAACGTGGGTTGCGTGAATGCACTGCGTGGACAAATCCAATGGACCAAGAACGCCAATGGCATTACCGGCGTGTCGGCAGACGCCACAAACCTTTACGGCACGGAGTCCAACGGCACGGTGATGGCCTACAACCGCGAAACTGGCGACCGCGCGTGGAGCTATGAAAAGTTGCAGTACCGCGAGCTCGGCACGCCGCTCGCGGCGGGTCGCTCGGTTGCGATTGGCGACAGCAACGGCAACATCCATTTTTTGAGCCGCGAGGACGGCAGTCTGCTCACGCGCCTCACGACCGATGGCTCGCGCATCGTGGCAGGCCCAGTGCTCGCTGGCACCACCTTGATCGTGGCCACTGCCAACGGCGGCATCTTTGCTTTCAAGCCGCAGTAAGCCCAAGCGCCTTAGAAAAACACCGAACGCATGAAACCCGTACTGGCCCTGGTGGGGCGGCCCAACGTGGGCAAATCCACCCTTTTCAATCGCCTCACGCAGTCGCGTGATGCGATCGTGGCCGATTACGCGGGCCTCACGAGAGATCGCCACTACGGCAACGGCCATCTGGGCAAGCGCGAATTCATCGTGATCGACACGGGCGGCTTTGAGCCTCGCTCGGAAGACGGCATCTACA
>JAAFHN010000564.1 GCA_013298415.1 Comamonadaceae bacterium | reverse complement strand
GGGTAACACTTCAAAGCCGACGTGCGGTGAGCGTGGCTCTAGCCGCAGCGTTGCCCCGCGCTTTTTGGGCGTGCCAATGTCCATTTCAAATGGATCGAAGGCTGCGTCATCGGGCAAGGCTCCCACTATCGTGACTGGCACGCCCTCTACCCGCGCGCGCTGGAAAACCGCCAAAACATCTTTGTCGCGAGGAAAGCTGCCCTTGTTGAACCACATCAGCACGCCCGCGAAGCGACCGGCGAGAGGCCGCTCCGCATACCGATCCAATTCCGGCGCACCCGCTCGCACCAGCACCTGTTCATAGCCCAAATGGTTCAAGGGCATTGCGCCCAAGCGGTGGATTTCATGTGCAGCCACTTGTGCGCTGTGGCCGTCTTGGTCGTGCAGCGCAAGAATCTGGCGCGGCAGCACCTCTACGGCACCCACCCCCAAACTGTTGAGCTCTGGATTGGCCACCCAGGGAATCGCGCCCAGGGCCAAGATTTTTTTGGCGGTCGTGCGGGCAAGCGCGCGTTCCGTCGGTGGCACGTAGTCAATCGCAATCACCGGCAGTTTCCATTCGTCCTTGCAGCGTTTGAGCTGCCCCCAAAGCCAATCGAAGTCGGCCTGCGGCACGTCTTTGTAGGCCTGTTTTCCTGCGTCGTAGCCCTTGTAGAGCGATTCGGCTGCCACGGCAAAGGCCAGAGGGTGCACCTCGGGCAAGATTTCAAAGCCTCGATTGAAAATCAGCTTGGCTTGCGGAAACGCGGCTTTCACATCGCGGATCAGGTTCGCCAAGCCTTCGGCTTGTGCGGCCTTGGCTTCGGGGGTTTTTGCCACGATGTGAAACGAATCCAGCGTGTCGAGGAAAAACACCCGATGGCCGCGCTCCCAAAGGGGCGCCACGATGCGCTGCACGAAAAATTTGCGCCAAGCGGGATTGGCTTGGTCGATCACCACCGATCCCCAATCGGTGTTTTGGCCCAACTGCCAGGCTTTGTCCATCTGCGGGAAAAACTTCCGGCTCGGGTGGACTTCGCCCACAGAAACATAGGCCGCCACTTCTGTGGCTGCGTTGATCCTGTGCTGCCAGCCTGAATCGTTCACGTGATCGGGATCCACCACTGCGATGTCGAAAGCGCCCAGGCTTTCCCAAGGAATGTCGCTTGAATAGTAGAAGGCGATGGAAAAGCGGGGTGCAGGGCTGGTTGACGGTTGGGACCAAGCCAAGCAGTGCGCCAGCGCTGCACAGAGCAACACGCAGGATTGCGCGAAGCGCATCCACCGCGATGTCTTGGCGTTCAACATGCGCCTTCCTGCTTATCGGTCTGCCATTGCTCCAGCAACTGCAATTTCAGCGCACTGCGCTGCACCTTGCCCAGGGCTGTGAGCGGCAGGCTTGGCAGGAAAGCCATGCGCTGCGGCCGCTTGTAGCGCGCCAGCCGCCCCTCTAGGTGCGCCAACAAATGCTCTTCGATTTTCATTTGCTCTGATTTTAGTAGCGAAGAAGTGAATAAAAACGTGGACAGAGGGGCAGAATTATTCAAAAACCGTGCGATTTCTGCTGCATGCGTGGCTTGCAGCACCACAGCGGCCACTACCACCTCGCCCCAGCGGGGATGGGGCAGCCCCAGGGCTGCGACCTGTGCCACCCAGGGATGGGTCAGCAAGGCTTGTTCCAGCTCGGCGGGGTAAACATTTTCACCGCCTGTGATGATGAGCTCGGTGCCACGACCGATGACCCGATAGCATCCGTCTGCGCTGCGTTCGGCGATGTCGCCAGTGCGAAAGAAGTCCGCGTCGTCGCGCGTTGGCAGCATTGGCCAGTAGTGCCTTGAGATTTGTGGGCCGCGCAAAGCAATCTCGCCCGTGGCGATGCCGTCTGGCCCGGGCCTTGCGTCAAGCAGCGTCGCCTCCACACCTTCGGCCGGCCAGCCCACCCAGCCAGCGCGTGCAAGAGCCTGCGAATGCGGTAGCACCAGGCTCACCGGCCCCGTTTCGGTGCTGCCGTACACGTTGCACACCGGCACCCCCTTGGTGTGGAAGGGTTCAAGCGCCTGCGGCGTCAAGATGCTTGATCCAGCCCAAATGGCGCGCAGCTTGGGCAGCTTGGATTTCTGCCAGTCCGGGTGGTTCGCCAGGGCGTGCAGGGTGGCGGGCACTTGCAGGCTGAGCGTCACGCCCTCGTGCTCCATCGCGTGCAGTGCAGCGCTTGCATCGAATCTCTCGTGCAGCAGCACCGTGGCACCAGCGCTCAGCGCGGGCAGGGTGTGGATGCACAGGCCACCGGCATGAAACAGCGGCAAACAGCTCAGCACGCGATCTTGAGGCGTGATCTCGCACGCGGCTACCGCTGCTTCCATGTTGGCGCAAATCGCGGCCTGCGTGTGCACGGCGCCCTTCGGCCTACCGGTGGTGCCTGAGGTGTAGAGGATGAGCAGCGGGTCGTCCTCTTGCGCTTCGGCCAAGTCCGCCATGCCACCGCCCCCTGCGGTGTTGGCAACCAACCAGTCCCCCAAGAGGG
>JAAFHN010000078.1 GCA_013298415.1 Comamonadaceae bacterium | reverse complement strand
TGGCAGGGCCTGGGTTTGCGCCCGCGCTGTGGGGGCCTACGCGAAAGCGCGCGCCATCAAACGCAAGCAAGCTGCCGCCGCCTGCGGCCACGGTGTGAATGCTCATCATCGGCGCACGCATGCGCACGCCCGCCACTTGGGTGTCGAACTCGCGCTCAAACTCGCCCGCGAAGTGGCTCACATCGGTGCTGGTGCCGCCCATGTCAAAGCCGATGATTTTTACCGCTTCCGTTCGGGCTGAGCCTGTCGAAGCCTCTTTGCGTGCCTGCCCTTCGACCCTTCGACTTGGCTCAGGACGGGCAGGCTCAGGGCGAACGGAGGTAAGGCCCAGCTGCGCCGTGCGGGCCATGCCCACAATGCCGCCCGCTGGCCCGCTCAAGATCGCGTCTTTGCCTTGGAATGCGTGCGCATCCGTTAAGCCGCCCGAAGACTGCATGAAAAAGAGCTTCACACCCGGCATTTCACCCGCTACTTGCTCCACGTAGCGGCGCAGAATTGGGCTCAGGTACGCATCCACCACGGTGGTGTCGCCGCGCCCCACCAGCTTCATCAATGGGCTGGTTTTGTGGCTCACGCTCACCTGAGCAAAGCCTGCTGCTTTGGCCAAGCGCTCCGCTGCCAACTCATGCGCCGTGTAGCGATAGCCGTGCATGAACACAATCGCGCAGCTTGTGATGCCGCTTTCTCGCGCGGCCTTCAGCTCGGCTGCCAGATGCGTTTCATCAAGTGCTTGCACCAGCTCGCCATGCGCGCCCACGCGCTCTTGCGCCTCAATCACGCGGCTGTACAGCAGCTCGGGCAGCACGATGTGCCGATCAAAAATGCGCGGCCGGTTTTGATACGCAATGCGCAGCGCATCCCGGAAACCTTGGGTGATGACCAACAGCGTGGGGTCACCCTTGCGCTCCAACAGCGCGTTGGTGGCGACCGTGGTGCCCATCTTCACGCATTCCACTTGGGCGGGAGTCACAGGCTCGCCGGGCTTCAAACCCAGCAAATGCCGAATGCCAGCCACAGCCGCATCGCGGTACTGCTCAGGGTTCTCAGAGAGCAGCTTGTGCGTCACCAGCGAGCCATCGGGCCGCTTGCCCACTACATCGGTAAACGTGCCGCCACGGTCGATCCAGAATTGCCAACGGGCTTGAGGGGTGTTGTTTGTCATAAGAAGAGCTTGTCGATCAGTGAAGCCTCATTTCCCAGCGGTGCTGGTGGCCTCTGTGTAGTAAGGGATGAAAATTTCATTGGCGCTCACGCCCACTTCGCGCACCCATTCGCGCGAAAAGCGCTCGCCCAGTCGCTTGAGCTCGCGATCCAATTGCGCGCTGGGGCGCTCCACGGTGATGCCATTTCGCCTCAATTCGTCCAATGCCGTTTGTGCGGCGCGCTCACTCATGTCCCAGCCCCGTGCTTCAGCCGCTTTTGCAGCGTCCAGCACGGCGCTGCGCTGAGCGGTTTTCAAGGCGGTCATGAGCTTAGTTTGCACGAACACCATGTTCTTGGGAATCCAGGCTGAGATTTCGTAATGGTGCTTCAGCCCCGTCCATACTTTGTTTTCCACACCCGTCACGGCGGAGGTGATCATGGCGTTCATGCGGCCCTCGGCCAAGGCCTGCGCCACCTGCACCATCGGCACATCCACTGAGCTTGCGCCCAAGAGCTCGGCGATGCGTACCGTGGTGGGGTTGTAGGTGCGCATCCTTGTGCCCTTCAGATCAGCAGCTTGTTTAACGGGCTGCGTGGTGTACAGACCCTGAGGTGGCCAAGGCACGGCGTAGAGCAAGGTCAATCCGCGCTTGGCCATTTCGCGCTCCAGCCCAGGCCGCTGAAGCCGCCACATGCGCCGAGCGTCTGCGTAGCCATTCACCACAAAGGGCACAGAGTCTGCCCCCGCCAAGGGCAAATCCTTGGCCATGCCGCTCAAAATCACCTCGCCCGCAGCGATCCGGCCCGACTGCACCGCCTGGGGGATCTCCGCCAGCTTCACGAGCGCGTTGTTGGGCACCACCTCGATGCGCACCGCGCCTGCGCTGGCGAGCTCCACCTCTTTTGAGAACTGCATCAAGTTCACAGTGTGAAACGACTCCAGGCGGTAGCCGGTGGCAAGCTGCCAGCTGTGTTCGGGCTTCTGTTGCGTGGCCTGACTCTGCTGCGCCAGCGCCTGGTGGCCGGCACAGGCAACACCCAGCCCTGCCGCCACGCCGATCAAGCGTGCAGCACATGTGCGACGGTTCATGGGAACTCCTTAGGCGCCCATTTGGCGCGGCAGCCACAAGACGATGTCTTGGAAAAAGTAAGTCATCAGCACGGCAGCGACCATGATGAAAAACAGCGGCATGGCGTGTTTCGCAATGGTCGTGATTTGCAACTTGGTCAAGCCCTGGAGCACAAACAAGTTGAATCCCACAGGCGGCGTGATCTGCGCCATTTCCACGACCAGCACGATGAAGATGCCAAACCAGATCAGGTCAAGGCCTGCGGCTTGAACCGTGGGCAAGAGCACCGCCATCGTGAGCACCACCATGCTGATGCCATCCAAAAAGCAACCCAGCACGATGAAAAACAGCGTGAGACAAACGATCAGCATGAAGGGCGAGAGCTGCAAGGCGCCGATGAATTCCGCCACTTGGCGCGGCAGGCCCACAAAGCCCATCGCCAAGGTGAGAAACGACGCCCCCGCCAGGATCAAGCCAATCATGCAATACACCTTGCAAGCGCCGATCAAGCCTTCTTTGAAGGCTTGCCAGCTGAGAGATCGCTCAATGGCCGAAAGCGCCAGTGAACCCGCCACGCCGAAGGCAGCGGCTTCGGTGGCCGTGGCCAAGCCTGAGTAGATCGAGCCCAGCACCACGCCAATCAGGGCCACAACCGGAATCAGGTGGCGCGATTCGTAGAGCTTGTTCAAAAAGCTGGTGGGCGCATCGGCTGGCGGCACTTTGTCTGGATTGCGCAGCGCCCAAATCACGATGTAGCCTGAAAACAAGCAAGCCAGAAGCAAGCCGGGAATGACCCCCGCAATGAAGAGCTTGGCAATCGACACATTGGCCGCGACGCCGTACACGATCATGATGATCGAAGGCGGAATCAAAAGCCCTAAGGTGCTGGCGCCCGCCAAAGTGCCAATCGACATGTTTTCCGGATAGCCGCGCTTTTCCAACTCCGGCAAGGTGATCTTGCCAATCGTGGCGCAAGTGGCAGCGCTTGAGCCCGATACCGCCGCAAAGATCGTGCTGCCCACCACGTTCACGTGCAGCAATCGGCCCGGGATGCCATTGAGCCAAGGTGCCAAGCCTTTGAACATGCTTTCGCTCAGCTTGGAGCGAAACAAGATCTCGCCCATCCACAAAAAGAGCGGCAGCGCGGTCAATGTCCAACTGGAGGTGCTGCCCCAAATGGTCAGCACCATGCTGTCGCCCACTGGCCTGCTGGAGAGAAACGCCATCGCAAACCAGGCCACAGACAGCAAAGCCAAGCCAATCCACAGGCTAGACGCCAGCACCACGAGCAAGAGTGCAATCAGCCCTAAGGCAATTCCGAGTTCCATGGCCTACTCCACGTTGGCGGTTTTGGCCGCGCTGAAAAAGGGGATGCCTCTTGCGTGGCACACCGTGGCATGCAAGAAGGCCAGCGCCAAGCCGATGCACCCCACAGCCATGCTGATCTGAGGAATCCAAAGCGGTGTGGCATCTGCCGCTGGCGACACGTCGTGCGTGACGTGGCTGATCCAAACCAAACGGCAGGAAAACCAAGCCAGATAGATCGACAGCGCGCTGGCCGAGATCAAGCACAGCCACTCCACGCGCCGCTGCCAAGCCGCACCCAAGCGCTGCGTGATCAAGCTCACGCGGATGTGGTCGCCGCTTTGGAGCGTGGCAGGCATGGCCAAGAAAAGCGCAGCCGCAATGCTGTAGCCCGCGTAGGCATCCAGGCCCTGGATATCCCAGTGCAGCTCACGGGCCGCCACGCCCAGCACGATGCACAAAAAGGCACTGAGCATCGACAGGGTTGCACCGAACAGCAGTGCGGCATAAATTTTGCGCATTTCTACACCTCTGTCCGAGTATTCATTTGGTTGTTTGCTATCATTTTAGAAATTCTGAGCAATGACTCACTTCTTTCGGTAGGCATCCACAATGGGCTGACCATCAGCCCCGGCGGCCTTGATCCAGTCTTGCGTCATGGCCTCACCGATGGCTTGCAGCTCGCGCTTCAAGCTGTCAGAAGGTGCGGCCACGCGCATGCCTTTGCTGGCAAGTTCTTTCACGTACTCCTCGTTCTTCGATTCGCTCAAAGCCCAGCCGCGTGACTCTGCCGCGCTGGCGGCGCGCAGCACAGCTTCTTGCGTGGGTTTATCCAGTGCATCGAAGGCTTTTTGGCTCACCACGGTCGCGTTGCGCGGTAACCAAGCGGCCACCGTGTAGAAAAACTTGGTTTGCTCAAAGAGCTTGTTTTCTACGCCGCTGGCGCTTGACGTGAGAAAGTTTTCCACCGTGCCAGTGGCCAAGGCCTGGCCAAGCTCTGCGAGTTGAATCGTCGTGGGCTGCGCCTTGAGCATCTGCGCGATGCGGGTGGTGGCCGGGTTGTAAGCCCGCATCTTGGTGCCGCGCAAGTCTTCAGGCCCGTTGATCGCTTTCACCGAATAGAGCGACTGCGGCGGCCAAGGCACGGAAAAGAGCAGCTTCATGCCTTGCGCAGCCAAGAGCTTGTCAAGCGCTGGCTTTTGCGCTGCGGCAAGTCTGCGCGCATCGGCATAGCTTGTCGCCAAGAATGGAATCGAATCCAGGCCGAAGAGCGGGTTTTCATTGGAAGCGCCGCTCAAAATGAACTCACCGCTGGGCACTTGCCCGGTTTGCACCGCACGCTTGATCTCGTTGGCCTTGTACAGGCTGCCATTGGCATGCAAGGTGATCTTGAGTTTGCCGCCTGTTGCGCGATCTACATCGTTGGCAAAGGCTTGCACGTTTTCCGTTTGGAAACTGTTCACGGCATAACCGGTGGGCAGATCCCATTTGGTTTGCGCCCAAGCAAACGGCGTGGCAAAGAGGCTGGCGATCAAAAGGGTTTTGGCCATGCGGCGGCGAAGGTTCATTGCAATGCTCCTGAGTGAGGGTGGGTGAAGGAAAGGGACGAGGAAGAGGGACTGGGCTTGGAAGGCAGTCGGGTTAGAACGCCGCCAATTGGTGGTTCAGCAGATCGGTCACCAACATGCAGCCCGGCGAGTGCGTGATGCACAAGTCGGGTTTGGCTTGCAACAAGGCGGATTGCGGTGTGACGCCGCAAGCCCAAAACACCGGCAACTCATCGGGCAGCACATCCACAGCGTCGCCATAGTCGGGCTGCGCCAGATCGTGGATACCAATTTGTTCGGGGTGGCCGATGTGGATGGGCGCACCGTGTACGCTGGGAAAGCGCGATGTGATCTGCACCGCTCGAATGGCAGCCTGCGGGGTCATCGGCCGCATCGATACCACCATCTGCCCGCCGAAAGGCCCGGCAGGCGCTGTTTGCACGTTCGTGCGGTACATGGCCACGTTTTTGCCTTCTTGCACATGGCGCAAGGCCAGGCCACACTCCATCAAGGCCTGCTCAAAGCTGAAAGAGCAGCCAAGCACAAAGCTCACGAAATCGCTTTGCCAAATCGCTGATATGTCGGTCGGCTCATCCACGACCTCGCCCTGGCGCCACACGCGATAGCGCGGCACATCGCTACGGATGTCCAAGTCTGCGCCCAGGCTGGGCAGTCGGGGATTTCCCGGCTCGCCCACTGCCAGCAGCGGGCAAGGCTTGGGATTGCGCTGGCAAAACAGCAAGAAGTCGTCGGCGAGGGCTTTCGGCAAGATCACCAGATTTCCTTGCACATGGTGATCGGCCAAGCCGCTGGTGTGGTGGGCCCACTCGCCGGAGCGGATTCGCAGTCGCGCGGCGTGTGCTGCGCTGGCGCCAGAAGTTGCGGGCATTTCAAGTCGGTTCATGGGCCAGATTGTGGAAAGCAATGGCAGCCAATACAAACGACAAATTTTTCGATTCCAGCATCGAAAAAAACGATGCTGCGAGGGGCGTCTAGGGTTTCACCTAGGCACTCGAAGCCCCTGCCTTACACGAATTCACGCGCAAATTGCGTGGCAGATGCCACCACCGCCTCGATATCGCGCGCAGAAGGATCGGCTCGAAAGCTGGCGTGGATGGGCAAGGGAGGCAAGTCCGCATCGGTGCGCAGCACCTTCAAACCCAAGGCGTCTGGCAGCCGACTCGCAGCAGCCGCCGGCAAAGTGGCCACGCCAAAACCGCTGTGGACCAACTGCACCATCGCGGAAATGGACGAGATGGCGTGCACCTTTTTGGGCCGCAAACCCTGGGCTTTCAAGATGTCGAGCAAGGCCAGATGCGGCTGCGATCCGCGCTGAAAGGTCATCAATTCCAGCTCGGCCAGGTCGCTCAGCCGATACACGCGCTTGCGGTGCAGCTTGGCTTGACCCAAAAAGCACATCGGCATGCTGGTGATGGCTTGCGTGCGCACGCCTTCGCCCGCGGCTGGGGCTGCGGTGAACACCACGTCCAGCACCCCGCGCCTCACGTGCTCGATCAAAATTGGCGTGGTCTCAACAGAAAGCTCCATCTCCAGCGCGGGGTGCTCGGCCCGCAGCAATTCCACCCAAGGAATCAGCCACGAGTGCAGCACCGACTCAATGGCCCCAACCCGCAGCTGCAGCGCCACGCTGGCTGGCGCGCCCATTTCTTTGCGGATGTCGCGCTGCATCTCCAAGAGCTGTACGGCATGGCGCAAAAAGCGCTGGCCAGCCAAGGTGAGCCGAAATTGCTTATCGCGACGGTCGATCAAGAGCGTCCCCAGCTCCTCTTCCAGCGCTGAAATTCGGGCAGACATGGCCGATTGGGTGATGAAAAGCTTTTCAGCCGCCCGCGAAATCGACTGCAGCGACGCAACCCAGTAAAAAGCTTCCACAAAGCGCAAGTTCATGTCGGCCAGCCAGCAATCTTTCAATAAAAACAGGTTGACTTCCCTGGTTTTTCCGACTGTACAAGCTGCGCGCAAGGCACGATGCTTCGCATTACTCTTTTTTCCTCAGCTCTTTACCCAAACCAAAAAGGCCTGCCCATGCATCGCTCCACATTCTTGAAAGCCGCAGCCACACTCGCACTCGCCAGCAGCGGCCTTGCCTTCGCCCAAACCAAGTGGGATTTGCCCACGGCTTACCCAGCCACGAACTACCACACCATCAACATCCAGTCCTTCGCTGACGAGGTGGACAAAGCCACCGCAGGCAAGCTCAAGATCACCGTGCATGCCAACGCGGCGCTCTTCAAAGCGCCTGAAATCAAGCGCGCCGTGCAAGGTGGCCAAGCGCAGGCGGGCGAAATCTTGCTCGTGAACTTTCAAAACGAGTGGTCGATTTTTGGTGCGGATGGCCTGCCCTTTTTGGCCGACAGCTTTGATGAAGCGATGAAGCTCTATCGCGCGCAAAAGCCGCTGCTTGAGAAAAAACTGGCCGAGCAAGGCATGAGCTTGCTGTACAGCGTGCCATGGCCGCCCCAGGGCCTGTACACCAAGAAGGCGATTGCCAACGCCGCCGACCTGAAGGGCATCAAGTGGCGCGCCTACAGCCCGGCCACCGCCCGCATTGGCGAGCTGGTGCAAGCTCAGCCGGTGACTGTGCAAGCAGCCGAGGTGAGCCAGGCGTTTGCCACAGGTGTGGTGGACAGCATGATGAGCTCAGGCGTGACAGGTGCCGACACGAAACTTTTTGAGCACACCAAGTTTTACTACGACATGCAAGCTTGGTTGCCCAAAAATGCGGTGATCGTGAACAAGAAGGCCTTTGATGCCCTGCCCAAGCCAGAGCAAGATGCACTGATGCGCGCAGCCGCTGCGGCTGAAACACGCGGCTGGGCTGCTGCGCAAAAAGCCAACGGCGACTCGCTGGACCGCCTGAAGGCCGGTGGCATGCAAATTCTGCCGCCATCCGCCGCGCTGAAAGCCGACATGACCAAGGTGGGCGACACCCTCCTCAAAGAGTGGCTTGAAAAAGCTGGCGCGGAAGGCAAGACCCTGGTTGACGCCTACCGCAAGTAAGCTGGCGTCTGTGAAACAAGGCCGCTGTGCGGAATCCGTGCAGCGGCTTCGTTTTTTTCAGATTGCTGCATTATTTGTAGCATTGAATGCAATTAATACTAGGACAATGGTGCAGATTCTTTCAAAAATAAGGATTCCCAGTCATGCGCAAGCTGCTTAATGCCTTGTACGACGGCTCAGCCGGGCTTGCGGCCTGCTTCATGGTCGGGCTGCTCATCATGGTGCTGCTCTCCGTGCTGGGCCGTGAGTTGGGCTTTCATGTGCGCGGCACGGATGCCTATGCGGGCTACCTGATGGCGGGCGCTGGCTTTTTGGCGCTGGCTCACACCTTGAAGCGCGGCGAACACATCCGTGTGACGCTCTTCATCAGCAAGCTCCAAGGCAAGGCTGGCAAAGCGCTAGAAATTTGGGCGCTCGCCGCTTCCGCCGCACTCGCTGGCTTGGCCGCCTTCTACAGCTGCCGCCTGGCGTGGCAAAGCAAACAGTTCAACGACATCTCCACCGGCAACGATGCCACGCCCTTGTGGATTCCGCAGCTCGGCATGGCGATTGGCACAGTGATTTTGCTCATCGCCTTGATCGACGAGCTGGTGATGGAAATCCAAGGCAAACGCCATGTGAAGGCGGAGGACACGCGCCATGAATGACATAGCCATTTCTCTCTTGCTGATCGGCACGCTCTTCCTCATTTTGGGCAGCGGCGTTTGGATCGGCTTGGCCCTCTCAGGCGTAGCCTGGATCGGCATGGAGCTTTTCTCAAGCCGCCCAGCGGGTGACGCCATGGCAGTCACGATTTGGGGCTCTTCCAGCTCCTGGACCCTGACCGCCCTGCCCCTTTTCATTTGGATGGGCGAAATCCTCTTTCGCACCCGGCTTTCGCAAGACATGTTCAAAGGCTTGGCCCCCTGGATGCAAAGCCTGCCCGGCCGCTTGCTGCACACCCAAGTGGCGGGCTGCACGATCTTTGCCGCCGTGAGCGGCTCAAGCGCTGCCACTTGCGCAACGATTGGCAAGATGACCCTGCCGGAGCTGAAAAAGCGCGGCTACCCTGAAGACATCACGATCGGCACGCTCGCTGGGGCAGGCACGCTGGGCCTGCTCATTCCGCCTTCGATCATCATGATCGTCTACGGCG
>JAAFHN010000315.1 GCA_013298415.1 Comamonadaceae bacterium | reverse complement strand
AACCGATTTCGTCACCAAAAACGACAGCTTCATCGGCTTGGTGAATGCAGCCGCCAAACTGGTGGCCGAGCACAACCCAGCAGACGTGGCCGCCTTGAGCGCACTGCCTTACAGCGCTGACGGCTTTGGCCCCACGCTGGAAGACGTGCGCAAAGGTCTGATCGGCAAAATTGGCGAAAACATGAGCATTCGCCGCTTCAAGCGCTTTGCCAGCGGCAAAGTGGCCAGCTACCTGCACGGCACCCGCATCGGCGTGGTGGTGGAGTTTGACGGCGACGATGTGGCCGCCAAAGACGTGGCCATGCACGTGGCTGCGATGAAGCCTGTCGCACTCTCGAGCGCTAGCGTGCCAGCTGAGCTCATCGAAAAGGAACGCAGCGTGGCAACCGCCAAGGCCGCCGAATCGGGCAAACCCGCTGAAATCGCCGCCAAGATGATCGAAGGCTCGGTGCAAAAGTACCTGAAAGAGGTGTCTTTGCTCGATCAAACCTTTGTGAAAAACGATAAGCAAACCGTGGCCGCGATGCTCAAGGCAGCGAACACCTCGGTGAGCGCTTTCACGCTCTACGTGGTGGGCGAAGGGATTGAGAAGAAGGTGGACGATTTCGCCGCAGAAGTAGCCGCACAAGTGGCAGCCGCGAAAGGCCAGTAAGGCCAAGCGGCCATTCCACGAAAACGGGCCAATTGGCCCGTTTTTCTTGATCTAAACCGATAAACTACCTGCCCAAGCCGAGCCTGGCCTGGGTTCGGTGCTACTCCAGCCCCCGCAGCTCATGACCAAACCCGCACACCGCCGAATTCTGCTCAAACTGTCCGGCGAGGCCTTGATGGGAAATGACGCGTTTGGCATCAACCGCGAAACCATCGTGCGCATGGTGCAAGAGGTGCGCGATGTGACCGATTTGGGTGTGCAAGTGGCCGTGGTGATTGGCGGCGGCAACATTTTTCGCGGCGTGGCAGGCGGCTCAGTGGGCATGGATCGCGCAACCGCCGACTACATGGGCATGCTGGCAACCGTGATGAACGCGCTGGCCTTGGCCGATGCGATGAACAAAAACGGCATGACGGCGCGCGTGATGAGCGCGATCAACATCGATCAAGTGGTGGAGCCCTATGTGCGCCCCAAAGCCTTGCAGTATTTGGAAGAAGGCAAGGTGGTGATTTTTGCGGCGGGCACGGGCAACCCGTTTTTCACAACTGACACCGCTGCTGCGCTGCGCGGCGCGGAAATCGGCGCGGAATTGGTGCTCAAGGCCACCAAGGTGGATGGCGTGTACACCGCAGACCCGAAAAAAGACCCAACGGCCACGCGCTATACCAAGCTGAGTTTCGACGAAGCGATGAGCAAGCGTTTGGAAGTGATGGATGCTGCGGCCTTCGCGTTGTGCCGCGATCAAAAGCTACCGATCAAGGTGTTTTCAATCTTCAAGCATGGCGCATTGAAGCGCGTGGTGCTGGGTGAAGACGAAGGCACGCTTGTGCACGTTTGAAGGAGCCTGGACATGACTGTTGCTGACATCAAAAAATCTACCGAAGCCAAGATGGTGCAATCGGTAGATGCGTTCAAACACAACCTCGCCAAGGTGCGCGCAGGCCGGGCCTCGCCTGCGCTTTTGGACAGCGTGCATGTGGAGTATTACGGCTCCGTGGTGCCGCTCAACAACGTGGCGACCGTGGGCTTGCTGGATTCACGCACGATCAGCGTGCAGCCGTTTGAAAAGGGCATGGGTGCGAAGATTGAAAAGGCCATCCGCGAAAGCGATTTGGGCCTGAACCCATCGAGCATGGGCGATTTGATTCGCGTGCCGGTGCCGCCGATGAGCGAAGAGCGCCGCAAGGAGCTCACCAAGGTGGTGCGCAACGAGGCTGAAAACGCCAAAGTGGCGATTCGTAACCAGCGCCGCGATGCCAACGAAGCCGTGAAAAAGCTCGTGAAAGACAAAATCGCGACCGAAGACGACCAAAAACGCTCTGAAGCCGACGTGCAAAAACTCACCGATCGCCACATCAACGACGTGGATCGGCTGACTGCCGACAAAGAAAAAGAAATGATGTCGATCTGAGCCGCGTGTTCAGTCGAGGTACGGCTTTGCGAAAAACAGAAACGATGAGCAAAGTGCCTCACCACATCGCCATCGTCATGGATGGCAATGGCCGCTGGGCGAAGGCACGCTTTTTGCCGCGCGTGGCGGGTCACAAGCAAGGCGTAGACGCCCTTCGCCGCTGTGCCAAAGCCTGCCAGGCGCGCGGGGTGCGTGTGCTCACCGTGTTTGCGTTCAGCTCGGAAAATTGGGCCAGACCGCAAGACGAGGTGAGTGGCTTGATGGAGCTTTTCGGCCAGGCGCTCGTGCGCGAAGTGCCCGATCTCAATTCGCAAGGCGTGCAACTGCGCATCGTGGGCAGCCGTGAAGGTTTGAGCGACAAGCTATTGGCAGCGTTGGAGCAAGCGCAAGTGCAAACTGCTGCGAACCGAGAACTTGTCTTCAACGTGTGTTTCAACTACGGTGGCCGATGGGACATCGCGCACGCTGCGGCCCAACTCGCTTCGCGCGGCGAAGCCATCACACCGCAGTCGCTCAACGACGCACTGGCGCTTTCGCACGTGCCCGACCCAGATTTGCTGATTCGCACTGGCGGCGAAATGCGCATCAGCAATTTCTTGCTGTGGCAGTGCGCCTACAGCGAGCTGTTTTTCACGCCAGTGCTCTGGCCTGAGTTTGACGATACAACCTTAGACGCCGCCATTGCAGCCTACGCCAAGCGAGAGCGCCGCTTTGGGCAGACTTCCGAGCAAGTGGCTCCACCCATTGCCCAAGCCGGATCGGCTGGCAGTGCGCAACCCGCGATGGCGAGGGCCTGAGGCGATGTTGCTGCACCGCGTGATCACAGCCTTGGTGCTGCTCGCAGTTTTGCTGCCAGCGCTCTTCATGGGCGCGCCCGTGCACTTCGTGGCTTGCGCTTGGATCTTGCTCACGGCAGCCGCTTGGGAATGGGCGCGACTGTGCGGCGTGCAGGGCGCGCGCGCGCTGGCTTACGGCGCGCTTTTCGGTTTGCTGGCACTCGCGCTCTACGGTGCCGGCTACACCTTCGGCGGCTCCAAGCTGTGGGCACAGGTTTGGGTGCTGGCGAGTGCGGCCTGGGTGCTCGCTGGTTCCTGGGCTTTGGCGCGCGGCGTAGCGGGTTGGTCGGCGCTCGGGCTGGGCGCCAAGCTGATTGCGGGGCTGGCGGTGTTGTTGGCCGCGTGGCTCGCGGTGGTGCAGTCGCGACAGATCGGCGTGAACTTTTTGCTCTCGGCCCTCGTGATGGTGTGGGTGGCCGACATCGGTGCTTACGCAGGGGGCAAGGCCTTGTCTAAGCACTTTCCGAAAAAACTGGCACCCGCCATCAGCCCAGGAAAAACCTGGGTGGGAGCGGCGTCTGGCGCTTTGTGCAGTGTGCTGGTGGCGTTGTTGTGGGTGGTGCTGGAGCGGCACTTCGGCGCGCAGGCGTTCGGCTCGGCCAGTCTGCCCCTGCGCTTGATGCAGCAGGGCATCTTGATTTTGGTTTTGGGTGTGCTGGCCATTGTGGCCTTGGCCATCGTCGGTGATTTGTTTGAGTCCTTGCTCAAGCGCGCCGTGGGTGCCAAAGACTCCAGTGCGCTCTTGCCTGGCCATGGCGGCGTGCTGGATCGCATCGATGCACTCTTGCCGGCGCTGCCGCTTGCCCTCATGCTCGGCATGCTCTGGGAGCGAGCGGTTTGAACCCGAGTGGCAAGTTGCGCGTGGCGGTGATGGGGTCCACGGGCTCCATTGGCGTCAACACCTTGGATGTGATTTCGCGCCATCCCGAACGTTTTGAAGTCACCGCCTTGGTAGCCAACAGCCGCGTGGATGTGATGCTGGCGCAGGTGCTGGCACATCGCCCCAAGCTCGTGGTGATGGCCTCAGAGGCCGCGGCGGCCCAGTTGCGCGCGGATTTGAAAGAAAATGGGCACACTGTCCAGGTATTTTCAGGATCTGACGCTATCAATGATGTAGCAATTCATCCTGAGGTGGATGCGGTGATGGCGGCCATCGTGGGCGCTGCGGGTTTGCCCTCCAGCTTGGCGGCGGCGCGGGCGGGTAAGCGCTTGCTGCTTGCCAACAAGGAGGCTCTGGTGGT